>NZ_JBVHVT010000052.1:0-2843 GCF_055564695.1 Streptomyces sp. NPDC029014 | reverse complement strand
CCCGTCTGTTGCGTCCCCCCCCCCCTCCCCGCCCCCCCCCCCCCCCCCCCCCCCCCCCCCCCCCCCCCCCCCCCCCCCCCCCCCCCCCAAGGCCCTGCTGCCCCACCGCGGGCGCCCGCTCGTCGAGAACGCGGTGCGGGTGTTGCGCGAGGCGGGCTGCGACCCGCTGCACGTGGTGCTCGGCGCCTCGGCCGCCGAGGTCCGCGAGCGGGCGGACCTGAGCGGCTGCGTGCTCGTGGAGAACCCGGACTGGGCCGAGGGCATGGGCTCCTCGCTGCGGGCCGGCCTCGCCTCCCTGGCCGGTACGGGGGCGGCCGCGGCCCTGGTCTCGCTGGTGGACCAGCCGGGCATCGGGCCGGCGGCGGTGGCCCGGGTCCTCGCCGCGTACCGGTCCCCGGCCAGCCTGGTGGCGGCGGCGTACGGCGGGGAGCGCGGGCACCCGGTGCTCTTCGGCGCGGACCGCTGGGCGGACATCGCGGCCACGGCGACGGGCGACAGGGGCGCGCGGGTGCACCTGACACGGCACGCGGACGAGCTCACGCTGGTGGAGTGCGGGGACGTCGCCGAGGCGTACGACATCGACACCCCGCCGGACCTGGACCGTCTCGCCTGAGGGCGGGCGGAGGCGGTCCTGAGCGGGCCGTGACCGGGGTGACACTGAGGGCCACTGCCGATCAGAGTGTGTCGACTCGGAGAATCTCGACATCAACAAACCATTGAACTTCCACCATAAGGAAATTACTATCCACTGGTCAGAAGCGCCCTGAACCCCAGACGGCGCCCGCGACCGTATCCCGGAACTCTCCACACCCGACGGCACTGCGTGCCGTCCCGCGCGAGCATTCCCCGCGGCCGCCAGGCACCGCCGCTGAAGGAGTGACAGATATGTCCGCACCAGCGCCGTCATCGCCGGCCATCGTCGACGCCGCGCCGCTGCCCCGCCAGGACGAGGTCCTGACGGAGGAGGCCCTCGCCTTCGTGGCCGAACTCCACCGGCGGTTCACGCCCCGCCGCGACGAGCTCCTCGCGCGCCGCGCCGAGCGCCGCGCCGAGCTCGCCCGCACCTCCCACCTCGACTTCCTCCCGGACACCGCACAGGTCCGCGAGGGCGAGTGGCAGGTCGCGCCGGCCCCGGCCGCCCTGAACGACCGCCGTGTGGAGATCACCGGTCCGACCGACCGCAAGATGACCATCAACGCCCTCAACTCGGGCGCCAGGGTGTGGCTCGCCGACTTCGAGGACGCCTCCGCACCCACGTGGGAGAACGTGGTCCTCGGCCAGCTGAACCTGATCGACGCCTACGAGCGCCGCATCGACTTCACCGACCCGCGCACGGGCAAGGCGTACGCCCTGAAGCCCGCCGAGGAGCTCGCGACCGTCGTGATGCGGCCGCGCGGCTGGCACCTGGAGGAGCGCCACCTCACGGTCGACGGCCGGCCGGTGCCGGGCGCGCTCGTGGACTTCGGCCTGTACTTCTTCCACAACGCGCAGCGCCTGATCGACCTGGGCCAGGGCCCGTACTTCTACCTGCCGAAGACGGAGTCCCACCTGGAGGCGCGCCTGTGGAACGAGGTCTTCGTCTTCGCCCAGGACCACGTCGGCATCCCGCAGGGCACCGTCCGCGCGACCGTCCTGATCGAGACCATCACGGCCGCGTACGAGATGGAGGAGATCCTCTACGAACTGCGCGACCACGCCGCCGGCCTGAACGCGGGCCGCTGGGACTACCTGTTCTCCATCGTGAAGAACTTCCGCGACGGCGGCGAGAAGTTCGTCCTGCCGGACCGCAACGCGGTGACGATGACCGCGCCGTTCATGCGCGCGTACACCGAACTGCTCGTCCGCACCTGCCACAAGCGCGGCGCCCACGCCATCGGCGGCATGGCGGCCTTCATCCCCTCCCGCAAGGACGCCGAGGCCAACCGCGTCGCGTTCGAGAAGGTCAAGGCCGACAAGGACCGCGAGGCGAACGACGGCTTCGACGGCTCCTGGGTCGCCCACCCCGACCTGGTGCCGATCGCCATGGCCTCCTTCGACGCGGTCCTCGGCGACAAGCCGAACCAGAAGGACCGCCTCCGCGAGGACGTCTCGGTGGCCCCCGGCGAGCTCATCGCGATCGACTCCCTGGACGCCAAGCCCACGTACGAGGGCCTGCTGGGCGCCGTCCAGGTCGGCATCCGCTACATCGAGGCCTGGCTGCGCGGCCTCGGCGCGGTCGGCATCTTCGGTCTGATGGAGGACGCGGCCACCGCCGAGATCTCCCGCTCGCAGGTCTGGCAGTGGATCAACGCGGGGGTCGTCTTCGAGAACGGCGAACGCGCCACAGCCGAACTCACCCGCCGCATCGCCGCCGACGAACTGGCCGCCATCCGCGCCGAGCTGGGCGACGAGGCCTTCGCGGCCGGCAAGTGGCAGGAGGCCCACGACCTCTTCCTCCAGGTCTCCCTGGACGCCGACTACGTCGACTTCCTCACCCTCCCGGCCTACGCCCACCTGATCGGCTGACCCGCCCGCCGAACGTGACCGGCCCCGGCCCGTGAGGGATGCCGTTGGTTAATCCGGGGCCTGCGTGACGTCGGCCTTCAAGACCTGGTTGTGGTCTTGAAGGCCGACGTTGTCGTATGGGGAGGGTGTCGATGTCGATGCAGCCGACGGAGCCGGGGGAGGTCCCCGCTGAGACGGCGCGGGTGGCTCAGGCCGCCTTCCCGAAGGGCAGCCTGGCAATCCGGCTCCGGGACGACCTGGGGATGCTGTTCACCGATGGGCAGTTCTCCGACCTGTTCCCCGTTCGGGGCAGGCCGGCCTGGTCTCCGGGCCGGTTGGCGCTGGTGTCGGTGTTGCAG
>NZ_JBVHVT010000051.1:0-66022 GCF_055564695.1 Streptomyces sp. NPDC029014 | reverse complement strand
CGACCCCCTGAAAACTGACACCCCCCCCCCCCCCAACCCCCACCCCCCCCCCCCCCCCCCCGCGTTCGTGGCGCCGGCGGCAGTGTTCCGAGCGTGCTGCTCGCGGCACTGCAGCGCCCCGTCGCCGAGCGGGTGCTCAGCGACACCCCCACCGCGGCGGCCTGGCGCGCCAAGCCCTGCTGGGCCCTGGTGACCGGCGCCGACCAGGAGCTTTCCCCGCCGATCCAGCACTTCACGGCGAGACGCGCCGGCGCGACGGTCCTGGAGCTGCCCGACGCCTCCCACGCCGTGGCCGTCTACCGGCCCACACAGGTCGCCGAACTCATCCACGACGTGACCAGGTCGGGCTCCGCGGGGCCGGTGAAGTCCCCGCACGAGGGAGCGACCCCGCGCGGGCGATGACCCTCGACCGTGTCTCCCGCCCGTCGCGACCTCAGGAGCACAGCACGTGCACCAAGGAGTCCAGGGCGGTGTTGTCGAGCGCGGTGCGGTGGGCGAGTTTGTTGCGGGACGCCCAGAGGGTACGCAGCCGGTCGGCCTCCGGCTGGCTGAGCCGGACGTGGCCCTGCAGGTGAGCGCGCCACATCGCACCGAGTTCCATTTCGGCCCGTCGGCCGTAGCGAGCGGCCAGTTCGGTTCCGGGGAGGCGCGACCGGACCCCGATCACCTCGGTGAACTGCTCACGGGCCTCGTCGAGCAGGGGCAACAGCGCGTGGTTCTGTGCCAGCCAGATACGGGTCCGCACGCTGTGCTCGTGTTCGGCCCCGCCCGCGGGGCGGCGGCGCAGCCGCCCGTCCCACGTGTCGAGCGTGCCACGGTTCCATTCGGGACGCAGGGAGGCGTTCGGATGGAGCGGGGCTGCGGTCGGCTCCGTCGTCCGCGGGCCGGGCAGGGGGATCCGGTCGGGCGACGGTCCGGCCGTGAGCCGGTGCAACTGCGCGGGAAGGCCGTCCGGTAGTCCGTCCCACTCGACCGCCAGCCGCGCTGCCAGATCGAGGAAGGGCCCGCACACTTCGACCACGGTGGCCTGCGCCACCGCTTCGAGGAGCTGGTGCCGGGCGGCCGGACCGGTCGGGCGGGGTCGGGCCATGGCGACCACGGTGGCGGTGTCGAGGCGGCCGAGGGCACCCCACCACCAGTGCACGCCGACGTCTTCGCGTGCGATCTGCTCCGGCAGTTCCACGGGCAGCTCCGTTGCCGTGGCCAGCACCAACAGCCGCGGGCGCCGTCCCGGGGGCAGGCCGGCCGCCTTGACCGTGGCGGACAGCCGACGCAGCAGGTCTGTGGCAGCGGTCGGGGCGGGTTCCTGCCAACCGCGCACCACGATCACCCGGGTCGCGTCGGGGCTGCCCGGAGCGGTGGTGGTGAGGCGTTCGAGGAGTCCCTCGATCCCGGTGTGCCCCCGGTCGTCGGCGGAGGCCGGGTCGCCGAGTTCCTTGACGATCCGGTCAGCCAGGGAGTGGAAGGCGGGTTCCTCCCGGCGGACGTCCGGCGCCGAGGCCGCGCGGGCCTGCGGAACCGCCGCGTACCTCGTCCGTACGGCCGAGAAGGCGGAGAGCCCGTCGTCGTAGTCGAGGATCGGGTCCATGTCGCCCCACGGGTCCGAGGTCACGGGAGGCGGTGGGGCCGGGACGGGGTGTCCGGGTGCCGTACCGTCGCCGGGTGGGGGAACGAGGACGAAGTCCGCCAGTTCGTGGAGCAGCTCGTCCAGCAGGGCCTCGACATCGGCCGGTGCACCGGTCAACTGGGCCTGTGGGAAAAGGCAGAGGCAGCTCCTTCCCGACCGCAGGTCTCCCAGCAGCCGGCGCATCCACAACCGCACTCCGGGCAGCGTGGTCACCGGGGTCCCGGAGGGCGCGTGCGACACGGGAGTCACGACGGTTCCGACAGGACCTGGAGCGCCCGGAAGGTGATCCGGTCCAGCGAGCAGCCCTCCGGCCCGTCGTCCAGCACACCGTGGTCGAGCAGTCGGCCCACGAGCGAGCCGACTTCCTCGATCCGCAGCCCGGTGACCGACGCGATGTCGGCGTAGGCGCATCCCTCGCCCGGCTCCACGTACTGGCTCCACTCGGTCAGCACTCCTGTCAGACGGGCGTCGAGCCCGACCCGCTCCAGGTGCACGCGGGCGAAGTCGCGCTGCCTGATGAAGTCCCGGGCGTCCTCCAGGGCCGCTTCGAGAGTGGAGCCCTCCCGGGCGATGCGGTGCACGGTCCGCTCCAGCAGGTGGGGCCAGCCACCGGTGAGTTCGATGACCCGCCGCCGCTTGTCCGGGGTGTCGAACGGACACTCCGGCCACGCGCGGAGACTGTCCGCGGTCCACCGTTCGGGACGCACCACACTGGTGATGAGTTCGTCCTTCTGGCCGAGCGCGGCCGGGTCCACCAGCAGGACGGCCGTCCGATGGGGCACTCCGCCCTCCGGCAGGGAGGTATGGGCGTGCAGGGCCGTCGCCCAGTCGGCGACCTCGGCGGACCCGAGACCCCGGACATCGGCCAGGATCAGGGACGGTCGGCCGTCCGTGTCCTTCGTCAGCGCCTGGGGCGGGGCACCGGCGGGCGCCTCGCGGAATTCCAGTCCGCGCGCGGTGGAATACGACTTCACCGCCCGCTTCACGAGCGCCGGCCCATGAGCCTCGGTCAGGCACACCGCGGCCACGCCGGGCGCCGTCACCAGGTGCAACTGGTGCTCCGTGAGCGGACTGTAGCGGGCGATGCCCTCGCGGTCCGGCCCGACGAAGCGCCTGGAGAAGCGCGGGTTGTAGTCGTAGGGAAGGTCGAACTCGGTCTGGCGCAGTTCGAGTTCGAGGTCCTCGCGAGTGCCCAGCATGCTGACGACGTTCGGACTGCGGACGGCGTACAGACGGGCGTCGGCCAGCTGGATGAGCAGGCCCAGGCCCACCATCTCGTCCAGGTAGATCCTCACGTCGCTCGCGGTGAGCGAACTGAACCCCTCGCGCCAGCGCTCCTTGGCCGCCCTCAGGAGCTCGTCGGCGTCGTAACCGTAGCGGTAGCGGTCCTCCTGGCTGCGCAGGGCGATCACCAGCGCGAGGACCCGGTAGCGGTCCTCGAGGTTGATGGTGATCCGCAGCCGCTCGGCGATGTGGCGGTGGACCTGTGCGGATCCGGTCACGGACCGGACGTCGTCGTCGGTGACCGTGATCGGCCACTGCGCGGAGGCGAGCGACTTCCCGCGCAGGGCCGCGACGAGCCGTTCGCAGAAGATCTGGACCAGGCAGGCCTGGTAGTTCGTCGCGGCGAGCACCCGCCAGACCAGCTCGGGCCGGTCGAAGCGGTACCCGAAGGCCGCCATCGGCTCGACGACCAGGCGCTGTGCCTCGGCCGGCTTCAACGTGCTGATCAGGACATCCGGACCGCCGTGCGTCAGGGGCACGTTGGACAGGTGGCTGAAGCGCTGGACCTGGTGCAGGCCCGCGAACACGATCTTGAAGCGACGGTCGGTGCGGTCCATCAACCCCTTGAGCCGCAGCACGTTGGAGAAGGTGGCCTCCCCGCCCCGCCCGCGTACGGCCTTGGAGTCCGCGGTCAGGAAGGCGTCGGCCTCGTCGGCGAGCACCAGCACCCGCCTGTCGTGACTCTCCTCCAGCCACTTCTCCACCTTGGCGAGCATCACGTCCGGGGTGTGGGCGGAATCCGCCGACCCGCCCAGGACGCCCACCCGCTTCAGCTCGTCCTCCAGTACCGCCCAGATGCGTTCGGCCGGCTCGGCCTCGCCCACTCCACGCGCCTTGAGGTCGACGTAGATGGCCTTGCGGCCGGGGACGCCCGGAAAGGACGCCTGTACCTTGCGCAGGAGGGCGGACTTGCCCAACTGGCGTCCGCCGTACAGGAACAGCGCGCCGAGCGGGTCCGTGACGGCGGCGATCTCCTCCTGCCGGCCGTAGAAGACCTCCGGCGGCACGAGCCCGGCCACGAAGGGCGTGTACGGGTTGTACGCCGTCCAGGGCAGGGTGACCCGTTGCGTGGCCCGGAAGGAGCGCGGCGAGCGCGCCGCCACCCAGCCGAACACGGCGGGGTCCACCACCAGCGCCTGCTGGGAGGAGGCGGTGCGCGCGCGGGCCGCCATCTCCCGGCGCCCGTTCAGGCCCAGCGGATACAGGTAGAGGATCAGGCAGGCCCCGGAGTCGCTGCTGTCCAGCAGTTCCAGCGGGCTGCGGCCGCGCTGTTCGTCGGAGACCACGAGGATCGTGTACGAGGACGCGGCCGACCCCAGGGCCGCCACGTAACCGGGAGCCGTCTCGCTCGCCCGGGCCCGGGCGGTGAGCCGCAGTACCCCGCGCACCTCGCGCTGCTGGTCCCGGACGGGCGTCTGCAGGCATTCCAGCCCCAGCACGCGCAGGACCGACGGGATGTGCCGCTGCCACTCCGAGCCCCGGGTGGCGGGGCGGCACAGGGCGTCCCACGACTCCAGCCCGCTTCGCGCGCCCTCGGTGAGGGGCTCCCCGTCCAGGTAGGAGTTGGCCCAGGGACGGGCGGAGTACCCCTGGTTCCCGGCCTTGCGCACCACGGACAGCTCGATGCCGTCGGTGAAACGCTCCAGCTCCGCCCCCGAGTCCGTGGTGCTCCAGTCGGGGAGGGGTTTGCCCTCGCGCAGCAGTGCCAGACACTCCTCGGCGGTGACCGTGTCCCGTGCGTCGAGCAGCGAGGTGAGGCGTCGCAGTTCCTCGGGCAGGGGGTTCAACGCGGCCAGGCTCTCGTGGAGGCGCGCCACGTACTCCTGCACCTTCGCCCGCATCTCGCCCTCCAGGACGGCGATGCCGGCGCAGGCCCGGCCGAACGCGCCCTCCGGTGCGGGCCGGCGCAGCTCTTCGAGGCGGCCGACGAGTTCCCGCTCCGTCTGCATGTCGAGCTGCTGGGTGCGCAGTTCGGCGAGGAGGGCGCTCGCTGCGGCGTGGGCCTTGCGGTGGACGCTGATCCAGCGCGCCCATTCGGGATCGCGCATCTGCCGCCAGTCGCGCGGCACGGCGTCGAGGCCCGCGGGGAGGGCGGGGACGAGGTCCTGTTCCAGCGCCGAGACCAGGGCGTCGGCGAGGTGCAGGTCACCCCGTTCGAGGTACTTGCGGAGCACCGCGCGCGCGTCGACCGGCTCCAGGAGCGCGAGCACCGCTTCGCGGAAGCCCTCTTCGTCGGGCCGGGGCGCCCCTTCGGCCGACCGGGGGAGTTCCGGCGCGGCGAGCAGGGCCTCCGTCCGGGGCTGGTCCGCCGTGCGTACGGCGTCGGGGTCACGGGCCGGGACGGCGGTGCCGGACGACCGGTCGCCCTCCAGCAGCCACGTGCGCAGCCGCAGCAGGGCGGCCCCTTCGACGCCCGGCGGGGGCGTTGCGTGGCGTACCTGGTCCAGTGCGTGGCGGAGGCCGGTGGCGCTGTCCGCGCGCTCGTCGACGGCGGGGGCGGCCAGCGCCCGGGCGCGGGACAACAGATCGGACACCTGCTCGATGCTGCGCAGCAGAGCCCGCTTGGCAGCGGCCTCGATGGGCTCCTTCGCCTGCTTCGGCGTGCGGATCTCGGCGTCCGCCTCCTCGATCATGCGTTCCGCGGAGCCGCGCTTGCGGAAGAGCTCCCAGACCTGGTCGAGGTCGGCGGCCTCGGCCGCACCGGCCGCCCAGGCGCTGATTCCGTCCAAGGCCTTCCCCAGGGGCTGGTCCGAGCCGATCAGACGGGTCCTGACCTGGGTCGCACGGGTGTAGCCGATGCGCTGGCGCCGCAAGGCGTCCCGCAGCTCGGCAGCCTCGGAGGAGAGCTGGTCCGCGGTGAGTCCCGTCATGTCGTCGGTGGTCAGGCGGGTCGCGCTGAGGTCGAGCCGGTGGTAGCGGCGCAGGGCGTCGACGGCCCGCTCGAGGAGCTTGCCCCAGTTCCCGGGCACGGTGGAGGAGAGGTCCGTCTGGATCAGGAGGTCGTTGGGCCATCCCGCCAGCAGACCGGCCCGCAGCGAGGCCACGGCGGCGAGCACCAGGGCGGGCCGGTCGGCCTGGAGCAGCTGGATCTCCGGGTCGAAGCCGGTCATGACGGCCACGGCCTCTCCCTCGTCGCCGCAGGAGAAGGCGGCCTCGGCGAAGGCGAGGCAGTCGGCGCGGTGCGGGGGCTCCGCCGAGCCGACCGTCGTCCAGTAGGCCTCCTGGAACCGGCCCTGACCGATCAGCCGGGCCACCGCCGCCTCGCCGGTACCGGGTGCCGTCGGCGGTTTCCAGGGCAGGAAGTACGGCCTCGCTCCGGCAACCGGATCGAGGTCCGGGTCTGCCGTGTCCGTCGTGGTGCCGGAGGCTTCCGCGCCGGTGCGTGCCGGCTCCGGGGCCGCGGGCGGGACGGGCGCGGCTGCCGTGGCCGGTTCGTCCTCCAGGGACCGGGCCGTGACCGGCCCTGAACCCGAGACCGCTTCGGGCTCCGGTTCCGGCTCCGGTTCCGGCTCCGGCTCCGGCCGCGAGTCGGAGGCCGAGCCCGAGTCCGAGTCCGAGCCCGAGGGCGCGATCGACACCGCGGCGAGGGCGGCCTCGACGGCCGGTTCCGGGACCACGTCAGGCAGGTGGTCCTGCCCTGCGGCGGGACCCGGATCCGGTTCCGCTGTCGGCCCGGATTCCCCGCCGACATCGACGGACCGGACCGGTTCGGGCAGGGCGTCGTCCGGCGTCGGGGCGGTACGGGCCCCCGCCGCCACGAGCTCGCTGATGCGCGCCTCCAGCACGGTCAGTGACTGCTGGAGCGGTATGCGGTGCGGCGCGTCGGACGCGGTCCTGTCCAGCAGGACGCGGAGTTCCTCGCGGTCCGCTTCCAGCCTGCGCAGCTCCTCGGTGCGCTGTGCCGCGGTGTCCCGTAGCTCCTGCACGATCGCGTCGAGCTCGGCGAATCCAGCTTCGCCGCACCACTCCCGGCCGTCGACGGCGAGCCCGTCCGCGATCCGGGACCGAGCCTGCCGCCACTCCTCCAACTGCCCGGAGAGGTGCACGGAGAGCTGGTCCGGAACGGCCCGTCCCGCTCGGACCAGCCCAAGGGCCTCCTCCAACACCCGGCCCAGTGCCGTCGACCGCTCGCTCAGCGCATGCCGCGACGCGAGCAACTGCTCCTCGGTGATCCCCACGGTCAACGGGTCGTCCTCTTCTCCTCGTACGGCACCCGTCCCTACGGATGCCTCGCCGGCGTCGGATCCGTCCTCGGCTTCGTCGGCCGGACTGCACGGTCCGTCGCCCCGTTCGCACATGCACGGCGTCCCGGCGGTCGAGGCGGCCGCCCACAGGTCGTCCCAGTGGTCCCCGACCGATCCGCCGTCGGCGACGGGGGTCTGGGCGAGGCCGTACAGGGTGATCTGGGCGAGCACGGGAGGGACTTCTCGGAGCATCTGCCTCAGCTGCTCCGCGGCGGGCGCCGACGACTGCTCCACCGGACGGTGTCCGTAACACCGCTCCAAGCGGAACATCGTCCAGCCCGCCGCGTAGTGCGCGATCGTCGCGAGGCTGCCCGCGCTGGTGCGGCTCAGCCACGTACGGGCCGCCAGGACCTCGCGGCGCCGCAGGCGCGGCGCCGGCCCCTTCGCGGCGATCCCCGGTATGTGCGTCAACATGCCGGGGACCGTGAGCAGTTCCCGAAGTGCGCGGTCGTCCAGTCCGGTCAGCCAGGCGCGGAGCCCGTCCCCCGTGGTGTGCATGGACGGATCTTGTCAGAAGCGCGCGCGGCTGCATGCGGTTTCCGGAAGATCCGGCAGCTGCCTCGACAGAGGCGGTATCCAGGACGAACGGGGTTCAGTGTTCGCAGAGTGAGAATTCTCGTTCGTAGAGCTGCTCGTTGTGTTCGTCGACGAAGAACTTACGTTCCTGCATGAGTTGTTCGCGGTAGTGCCGTGCCTGTGCGAGCGTCATGGTCGAGGTGTCCGACCACGGCTGCTGCGGCGGCACATCGGATGTCGAGGTGATCGTTTTCGACGGGTCTACCGGGAAGAACGCGAGGATCTTGCGATGTCCCGGGCGGGTGGGGTCCGTGAGGCGGAACGAGCCGACGCGGTGTTGCAGGACGTTCGGGAACGCCAGGCAGCGGCCCGCCGGGGTCGATGTCGATCCCAGTACCTGGTTCAGTGCGTCTTCGTCCTCCAGGCCGTAGACCTCACGCACACCGTTGTGGTCGTTCTGTTCGTAGTTCGGGTCGTCGAGTGCCGCCCGGAAACTCAGCCGGCTCTCGGTGATGTTCTCGCTGTCCCAGTAGTAGATGCCGGTCGAGACGATCCGCTCGTTCAGCATCCCCTCGACGTGCCAGGAACCGCCCGGGTACTCGGGCTTGTCCGGGGTGAGGTGGATCGTGGCGAGCTTGACGATGACCTGGAGGCGGCTGCCGCGCAAGTCGACCCGGGCGGCTACGTCGGGCAACTCGGGCGGGGTGAAGGCCGGGGCGTCCGGGACGACCGGGCGGCGGTTCTCCCACCAGTCTTCGTGCGCCAGTTCCCACGCACGACGGGCTTCTGCGTAGGCCTCGTCATCACCGTAGCAGGACGTGTTCGGGTATTCCGGCTCCGAGTCGTACCACCCGTAGGGATCGGCCTCGATCCGCAGGGGCCGCGGATGGCGCAGGTCGGTGAGCACGTTTTCCCACAGCGGGCGCAGGCGGGCGAACACATCCGGGAGGACCGAGGCCAGTTCGTGATGGATGTCGGGGTGGACGTTGTTGACGTACGAACGGAAGGCGACCTCGCCGTCGTCGCTGACGTCGACGTCCGTGGGCAGCCACTGGAACTTCTCCGAGAACTCGTGCCTCGAATAGCGGTCCGTCGGGTTCTGCCAAGCCTGCTCGGGCGCGCCACTCGCCTCTCTCACCAGGCAGAACAGAGAGGGGTGAACCAGACCTTCGCCAAGCTCTACCGCGCGAAGTTCCCCAAAGCCGTCGCAAAGATCACCAGCGACCAGGACGTGCTGCTGGAGTTCTGCGACTACCCGGCCGAGCACTGGATCCACCTGCGGACCACCAGCCCCATCGAGTCGACCTTCGCCACCGTTCGACTCCGCACCAAGGTCACCAAGGGCGCCGGATCCCGTGCCGCCGGACTCGCCATGGTGTTCAAGCTGATCGAGTCCGCACAGGCCCGCTGGCGGGCCGTCAACGGCGCTCACCTCGTCCCACTCGTCCGGGCCGGAGCCCGCTTCGAACGCGGCCAACTCGTCGAGCGCCCCGAGACCCGCGCGGCATGAGCCACCTCGGCCGATCCGCAGAACGCGAGTGGATCTCAGGCATCCCTGCACCGTATGTGCAGATGACCGTCGAGAGGGAAGGAGGGCAGCGCCGCGGGCAGAAGGCTGTCGAACTCGTACCGGCTCTTCTGCGCAACCCGGCACGAAGCGGAGTTGTCCACCTGATGCAGGAGTTCCAGACGCTTCAGCCAGCCGGCCCCGAGCGTGTCGAAGGCCCAGCCAGTGAGGGCCTCCAGAGCGCGAGGCGCCACACCGCGTCCGCGAGCATGCGCCGCGGTCCAATAGCCCACCTCAGCCGAGGGTTTGCCGGAGGCGACTCCCTTGAGGACCACATTGCCGACCAACTGCCCATGGGTTGAATCGGGTTGCGCTTCAAGGACCGCGAAGCCGAACCGGTCGCCCACCGCCCATCCCCGCTGCTGGGCCCACACCCACCGCACTGCGTCGGCGTCGTTCTCCACGGAAGAGCTTGTCCAGTGGCGCAAGGCTGGATCCTGGCATGCCTCGACCAGCGCGGGAACGTCCTGCATGCACCAGGGGCGAATAACGAGGGCGGGAGCGGACGGCGTGGCATCCGCACGCAGTACGGCGGTGTCAGTCACCGGCCGATCGTACGCGTCGGCGTCTGGCCCCGGCGCAGACGGTTCCGGGCCCACTACCGCTGCGTCCGAACGCGCAGGGCCTCGACGGACCAGTCGAGCACTCGCACCAGGCTCTCCGGAGCAGGCCAGCTGTTGATCACTGCGAGTAACTGGAAGTACCGTTCCCTGCGCGGGTCGTTCACACCCTCCAGTCGGAGCAGCAGCCGACGGCGAAGCTCGGCGTCGTCAGGGCGGCCGCAGATGTGCGCGTAGTGATCCGCAAGCGCCGCGACGATCGGATCGGCCTGATGGGAGGCCGGGTCGATGCCCGCCGCCAGGGCCGGGGCGACCAGGTCACGGACAGCTGCGGCGAAGTCGCGGCGCGGGCCCGTGGTGTCGCCCTGTGCTCGTTCGGCCGCCAGGTCCTCGGCCATTCGTCGCACGCCGGCACGGAAGTCCGGGTCCAGGGCCAGCTCGGCCCACTCCACCCATGCTCGGGCCTGCTCCGCCTCGGGAGTATCCGGCAGTTCGGGGGTCATCGAGCGCATGACCCCTGCGAATGCGGGGTCGGCGCCGAGACCGTCGAAGACAGTGTCGAGGAAATCGCCGATGAGATCTCGGCGTTCGTCCTCGGAAAGCTGGGCAAGCTGGTGCATGAGATCGGTCTCCTCGGGAGTGAGCCCACGCTCGGCCACGACTGTCAGCACCGCGTGCCGCAGACGCAGGATGCGAATCTGCACCGCGAGTGCCTCGGCATGCGCCGCGGCGACCTCAGGGAGCGAGAGCTCCCGATCGACGATCTTGCGGATCGTGGGAAGGTCTAGCCCCAGTGTCCGCAGGGTCCGCACGAGGTCCAAGCGCGCGACGGCGTCGATGTTGTACAAGCGGTAGCCGGCCGGGCTGCGGTCCGTCGGCGTCACGATTCCGCGATCGGAGTAGAACCGAATGGTCTTGATCGTGAGACCGGTCCGCCGAGCCAGCTCGCCGATCGAGTAAAGCGTGTCGCCGTCCATGCCCATACCTTGGTGTCTCCCCCTACGGGAGACTCAAGCCCCCTCGCCTGCCGACGGCCAGCCCCCTCGTACACAGGTCTTGACTATTTCCTCACTTGCGCAGTCCGGCGGCCTCAGGAAGCCGCTCCCGGCGCCGGCGGCCGAGCCGGAACACCGGCACGCCCGGATGCGCCAAGGTGAGTTGGCCCGTATCGGGTGTGCGGTGTCCGGGTGTGCCGGGGTGCGGCCGGATGCGGGAGGCGGGGCTGCCACCTTGAGATCATTCTCCGGGCTGACGTCCAGTCGCGTCGGGCCGGTCGAGAAGTTCGCTCAGGGGTACGTCGGGGTCGGCGAGCCGTCTCGGATCGACCGGTTTGCCTGAGGTCACGAGGGCGCGGACATCGTCGGTGACGTCCCAGACGTTGACGTTCATGCCGGCCAGTACCCGGCCCTCGGCGAGCCAGAAGGCGATGAATTCGCGGGTGTCGGTCCGGCCCCGGAAGACGACCTGGTCGTGACCGCCGGGTTCGACGTAGCCGCTGTACTCCATGCCCAGGTCGTACTGGTCCGTGAAGAAGTACGGGAGGCGGTCGTACGTCACGTCCTGGCCCAGCATCGCCTTGGCTGCGACCTGGGGCTGGTTGAGGGCGTTGGCCCAGTGCTCGATGCGGATGTGCTGACCGAGCAAGGGGTGGAAGGCGTTCGCGACGTCCCCGGCGGCGTAGATGTCCGGGTGGGAGGTGCGCAGGTGGGCGTCGACGCGGATGCCGTTGTCGACGTCGAGGCCGGCGGCTGTGGCGAGTTGGGTGTTGGGGGTGACGCCGACGCCGACGATGACCGCGTCGGCGTCGATGCGGCTCCCGTCGGTCAGCAGCACGCCGTTGGCGCGGCCGTCAGCCCCGGTGATCTCAGCGACCTGCACACCGAAGCGCAGGTCGACTCCGTGATCGGTGTGCAGGTCGGCGAAGATCTGGGCCACTTCGCGGCCCAGCGCGCGGAGCAAGGGCAGTTCCGCCGTCGCCAGGACGGTGACCTCCGCGCCGGCTGCGCGGGCGGCGGCCGCGGTCTCCAGGCCGATCCAGCCGGCCCCGATCACCGCGATGCGGGATGCGGACTCGAATGCCTTCTTGATGCGGTCGCTGTCGGTGAGCCGGCGCAGGTAGTGGACCCCGTCGAGGTCGGCTCCGGGAACCGGCAGGCGGCGCGGGGAGGAGCCGGTGGTAAGCAGCAGCTTCGCGTAGCCGATGCGGCTGCCGTCGGCGAGCGCCGCCTCGTGTCCGGCCGGGTCGATCGCGGTGACGGTGGCGCCCAGGCGCAGGTCGACGTCGTGCTCGGTGTACCACTGGGAGGGATGGACGTAGACCGTCTCACGCTCGTCCTTGCCCAGCAGGTAGCCCTTGGACAGCGGCGGCCGTTCGTAGGGGCGCTCGCTCTCCTGTCCGAGCAGCACGACCGGGCCGACGAAACCCTCTTCCCGGAGTGTCTGTGCTGCCGTCGCGCCAGCCAGGCCGGCCCCGACGATCACGAATCCTGCGTTCGCGGCCATGATCTCTCCTCTGCTGCGTCGGCTCTGTCCGCAGACCAGCGGGTCCGCCCGGCGAGCCCGGTCCCCGTCGGTGTCGCATCTGGCCGGCCCATCGTCGTCGATGGGCTGCGCTGCGGGTGGTCAAGGCGGTACCGGGCGTGTCTGCCGTCTGGCGGTCGGCAGGCGGCTGCGACCGCATCAGGCTGCGGCGTGCTCGGTGTGCAGTCCGGCCTTCAGTTGCGTGTCCTTCGAGACCTGTCAGTGCGGCTGCCGCTCGCCGTGGTAGTGCTGGGCGAGCCGGGCGAGGGCGACTGCACCGAGCAGGAGGCCGAAGTCGCGCAGCGCCACGTCGTAGTACCCGGGGATGGTCAGCAGGTTGACGATGATGCCGGCGAGCCATCCGGCGACCAGCCAGCCACCGAACCGCGGGGCGATGGCGACGGCGAGACCCGCAATGATCTCGATGACGCCGACGGCGTACATGGTTGCCTGGGCGCTGCCCGGGACGATGTCGTTGATCCAGGGCGCGAGGTAGGTGGGCCAGTCGACGAGCAGGTTGGCGAACTTGTCCAGCCCGAACAGGATCGGTGCCACGGTGAACCCGGTGCGCAGGATGACGAATGCCTGGTAACCGGGGTCACTGAAGGCGGCCCGCCGGGGGGTGACGGGCGTGGGGGTTGTGGGTGCGGACGACATGGCGGCCGCCTCCCTTCTATCGACAAGTTTCACTAGCAATAGAAGCGCGGAAATCTTCTTTCGTCAATGGCCTTGGGTTTTACACTGGTGTTCATGGACCACCCGCAAGAGGCGCACCGCCCCGACGTCTCAGCCGTCGCCGCTCTCGACGAGCCGAACCGCAGGAGGCTGTACGACCACGTCGTGCGCCAGCCGGGACCGGTCAGCCGCGACGAAGCAGCCGAGGCCGTCGGCCTTCCCCGGAAGACCGCGGCCTTCCACCTGGACCGCTTGGCCGACGAATCGCTCCTCGACGTCGTCTACGAACGCCGCAGTGGCCGCACCGGTCCCGGCGCCGGCCGCCCCGCGAAGCTCTACAAGCGCTCCACCAAGCAGGTCACCGTCAGCCTGCCCGAGCGTCACTACGAACTCGCCGGCCGGCTGCTCGCCCGGGCGCTGGAGGAATCCGAAGCCACCGGCGAACCGGTCCGCACCGTCCTGCACCGCAAAGCCCACGAACTGGGCACGCGGCTCGCAGGGCCGGACCAGACGAGTGTGTTCGCCCTGCTGGAAGACAACGGCTTCGAACCCCGCCGTGACGGTGACGCCATCGTCCTCGGCAACTGCCCCTTCCATGCGCTCGCTCGCGAACACACCCAGACCGTGTGCGGAATGAACCTCCACCTGCTCCGTGGCGTGCTCGAGGGACTGGACGAAGGCGGACTCCAGGCATGCCTGGCGCCCAGCCCCGGCCACTGCTGCGTCCGCCTGGAGCCGGCTTCCTCCCCGTCCACCACCGCGCGCCCGTCCTGAGGCGTACACCACCCCGCCGTCCGCAGTTCCGAGCCGCCCCTGTCGTCGACGGTCCCTGGACGCGAGGCCGCACCTGTTGCTCAGAACAGACCGAGCTTCTTGGGGGAGTAGCTGATCAGGAGGTTCTTCGTCTGCTGGTGGTACAGCAGCTGCATGCACTCTGACCTGGGAAAAGGGCAGCTGGCGCGGACCGTTGGCGAGAGCTGGTCCGGAAATGGCCCGGATCTTGACCCGGGCGGGGAAGGGGGGAGAGGCGGGACGTTCTGGGAGTGATCGGCACTGGACTGGCCGTCAGTCGGGAGCCGCAGCTCGGATTGGTCCGCCGCTGGACCGCCAACCCTCCTCGTGCGGGTGCTCCGCAACTCTCATTCTCGGCCGGCTCATACGGTTCCTCCCCGGGCCGCAGGAGCCGGCTGATCGCACCGAGGGCGAGGCTCGAGTCCTGGACCGTTCGAGGACGCGGTCGTGGACGGTCGAAGAGCACGTCAGCCCACCTGGAGACCGACCGCCAGCGTCAGTTCGAGAACCCGCTGCGGCGACCCGAGATCCGGAAACAGCTCTCGCACCTGCGACATCCGGTACCGGACGGTCTGGGGGTGGACGAACAGCGCCGCCGCCACCTCGTCCCGCCTGCCCTGGTGCAGCAGCCACGCCCGCAGCGTCTCCTCGAGCCGCCGCGCGGTCGTGGCCGGCAGGGTCCGCAACGGTGCGAGGGCTCGGGCACGCAGGTCGGCGAAGGCGTCCGCGTCGGCGCTCAGTACCAGCTCGGGCAGGTGGTCCTCGGTGTCGCGGATGTCGGAGGAGAGGGAGCGCGCGCGTACGGCTCGTGCGTACGAGGCGGACGCACGCGTCCACGGCCGGGCCGGGCCGACCACGGCGGTGCGGTCGGGCAGCTGCCTCAGGAGATGTGCTCGGTCGGCATCGGGGACGAGCAGCACGCCGGAGGCGTCCGGTAGATCGTCGAGGACGAGGGTGCCCGGGTCGAGCGCGCGGTAGGCCGGCCGGGCCTGGGCGGCGGGCAGCAGGACTGCGGTCAGCGAAACCGGCGGCTGCCACCCGGCCCGCCCGGCAGCGGCAAGGAGCACGTCCGGGCCCGCGCCGGAGAGGAGGTCGCGGGCCAGCTGTTCCAGGTGGCGCTCGTGGGCCCGGCCCCGCGCGGCCAGTTCGTCGGCGTGGCCCGCGGCACTCGCGGCGGAGAGCTCGTCGATGTAGGCGAAGGTCAGCTCGGCGAACTTGGCGACCTGGGCGGCGGGCAGACCTGCGGGTACGGCACCTGCGGCCAGGCCCCGCCAGGCCACGCGGGCGCCGACCCGGTATGCGCTGAGCAGGGCGTCCATCGAACGGCCGTCGCGGACCTCGCCACGGCCCAGCTCGTAGGCCGCGGCGCCGGCGTCGCCGCCCGTGGCCTTCCCGCTCGCGAGGTCGAGGTAGAGGCCCAGGGCGGTGCGGACGGCTCGGCGGATGGTGGCGCCCATGCGGCCCGAAAGGGCGTTGGCGTAGGGCGGGACCTCGTCGATGATCGCCTGGACGACCTCGTCGGCGGTGGTCCTCAGCGCGGCCCGAAGCGCGGTGACCGTCGTCTCATCCAGGACCAGTTCGCTGGCCCTCCGGACTGCATGACTCACGTTTTTGTTCCCTGCGAACAATCCAGCCGATCAGATTCACGTCCTACGGACAGGACTTTACCCCCTGAAGCACATCAAGCTGGGGCCATGACGAGTGCAGCCCTCCGCAGTAGGGCGTGGAAACTGCTGGAGATGGTCACGACGCCGCTGCTGCCGTCGGACTACCTCGACCTGGTCAGCCCGCTGCGTGCGGGCGGCGACCTGCGGGGGCGCATCGAGGCCGTGCATCCCGAGACGGGTGACGCCGCGACCATCGTGATCAGGCCGGGACGGGGCTGGCGCGGCCACACGGCCGGTCAGTACGTGCGGATCGGGGTCGATGTCGACGGGGTGCGCCTGTGGCGTGCCTACTCGCTCACCTCGCCGACGAACCGCCGGGACGGCCGGATCACGATCACCGTGAAGGCGATCCCGGACGGCAAGGTCAGCAACCACCTGGTCCGCAGGGCGCAACCGGGCACGCTGATCCAGCTCGACCAGGCGACCGGCGACTTCGTGCTGCCGGAGGCCAAGCCCGCCAAGGTGCTCTACGTGACGGCCGGCAGCGGCATCACGCCGGTGATGGGCATGCTGCGCGACATCGAGTTCGACGACGTCGTCATGGTCCACTCCGCACCGCAGCCGCACGACGTGATCTTCCGCGACGACCTGCACGATCTGGTCGCGGCCAAGAAGCTGCGTCTCACCGAGCTGCACACCGACACGGACGGCATGCTCGACATCGCCCGTCTGGGCGAAATCGTCCCCGACTGGGCGGAGCGCGAGACCTGGGCGTGCGGGCCCGCGGGCCTGCTCGACGCCGCCGAGGACCACTGGACCGAGCACGGCGTCGCGGAGCGCCTGCACACCGAACGCTTCCGCCCCGGCGTCGTCGCCGTCGGCGACGGCGGCGAGGTCACGTTCGGCACCACCGGCAAGACCGTCGACGCGGACGGCGCCACGCCGCTGCTGGACGTCGGCGAGGGGGCCGGCGTGCTCATGCCGTCCGGGTGCCGCATGGGCATCTGCTTCGGCTGCGTCACGCCGCTCACGGCGGGCGCCGTCCGCGACCTGCGCACCGGCGAGATCACCGAGGCCGGGCCGGGCGTCCTCATCCAGACCTGCGTGTCCGCCGCGGCGGGCCCCTGCGACATCGAACGGTAGGACCACCTTGACCGCCATCGACCCCACCGCCCACCTGACCGCGGAGCAGATCGAGGAGCTCGGCCGCGAGCTTGACGCGATCCGCGACGAGGTGATCGCAGGCCGCGGTGAGAAGGACGCCGCCTACATCCGCAAGGTCATCTCGGCGCAGCGCAAGCTCGAGCTGGCCAGCAGGGGCGTCCTGCTGTTCTCGTTCTTCCCGCCCGCGTGGCTGATCGGCACCGCCGGCCTGTCCGTGGCGAAGATCATGGAGAACATGGAGATCGGCCACAACGTCCTGCACGGCCAGTGGGACTGGATGCGGGACCCGAAGATCCACTCCACCACCTGGGACTGGGACCACGTTTCGCCGGCCGAGCAGTGGAAGCACTCGCACAACGAGCTGCACCACAGGTACACCAACGTGATCGGCAAGGACAACGACCTCGGCTACGGCATCATGCGCGTCGACGAGGACCAGAAGTGGCACCCGTTCCACCTCGGCCAGCCGCTGTGGAACTTCATCAACGCCTGCTTCTTCGAGTACGGCATCGCCGCGTACGACCTGGAACTCGGCAAGAACCTGAACAAGCGCCGCCGCAAGAACCCGGAGTTCCGCGCGCGGGCGAGGGCCGTGGGCCGCAAGATCCGCAAGCAGGTGCTCAAGGACTACGTGATCCACCCGCTCCTTTCGGGCCCGTCGTTCCTCACCACGCTCGCCGCCACGTTCACCGCGAACCTGGTCCGCAACCTCTGGTCCCACTCGGTGATCATGTGCGGGCACTTCCCCGAGGGCGTGCAGGTCTTCGAGCGCCGGTCGATCGAGGGCGAGACGCGCGGCCAGTGGTACCTGCGCCAGATGATGGGCTCGGCGAACATCAGCGGCAGCAAGGCCATGCACTTCATGACCGGCAACCTGTCGCACCAGATCGAGCACCACCTGTTCCCGGACCTGCCGAGCAACCGGTACGCCGAGGTCGCGGTGAAGGTGCGCGCGTTGTTCGAGAAGTACGAGCTGGAGTACGTCACCGGGCCGCTGCCCAAGCAGGTGTTCTCCGCCTGGCGCAAGGTCTTCCGGCTCTCGCTGCCGAACAAGAAGCCCAAGGTCACGACGCCGGACCGCGAGCGGGAGCTCGTCGCGGCCTGACTCCCGGTGCTGGTTCGGGCCATTCGGCCGAGGAACTGCTTGACGGGGGTCCGCGACTGGTCCGGGAGCGGTGCTCGAAACAACCCGAATCTCACCGCGGCACCTCACGCTCACTATCGCGGGCCGAAGGGTGACCCTCGAGCACGACGACGGCACCGTGATTGCCCGCGCCAATGCGACGGCATCAGGTCGGTGGCGGCAGGTAGCGCGCGATCGTGGCAGCGTGCTCGTGCTGTACGGCTACGGTCTAACCCTCAGCGACCCGGCCGCCCATGGGCAACTCATGACCCAACGGCAGTCCGCCGACAGCCTTCGCGTACTACCCGCGCTCGGCGGAAAGGGCGACGCAGGTGAGTTCTCGGCAATTTGCGGGCAAGCAGATGAAAGCGGCGACAGCCGTGGCTTGCCCGCTCGGTGACCAGGATGGCTTTGTTCACGAGACGCTCTCGTGAACAAAGCTCCTGGGGCGGTGGGTCAGAGACCCGGCTCGGGTGTCCACAGCAGCTTAGGGCGGCCCCGGACCAGGGGCCTCCCCGCCGAACCTCCGTCGAACGGACGACTTGACGCAAACGGAGAATGCCCAGGGTTTCGATCTGATGACCCGGAGTGACCTCAACCGGCAATGGACTTCACGCCTCTAGAAGAACCCAAGCTTCTTGGGCGAGTAGCTACAAAGAATGTTCTTCGTCTGCTGGTAGTGCTCCAGCATCATCTTGTGGGTTTCGCGGCCTATGCCGGACTGCTTGTAGCCGCCGAAGGCGGCGTGGGCCGGGTAGGCGTGGTAGCAGTTCGTCCAGACGCGGCCCGCCTGGATCGCGCGGCCCGCGCGGTACGCCGTGTTGATGTCGCGGGTCCACACCCCCGCGCCCAGGCCGTACGCGGTGTCGTTCGCGATGCGGATGGCGTCCTCGAAGTCCTGGAACGAGGTCACGGACACCACCGGGCCGAAGATCTCCTCCTGGAAGATCCGCATCCGGTTGTCGCCCTCGAAGATCGTCGGCTGGACGTAGTAGCCGCCGGCCAGGTCGCCGCCGTGGTCGATGCGCTCGCCGCCGGTCAGGACCTTCGCGCCCTCGCGCTGGCCGATCTCCACGTACGACAGGATCTTCCGCAGCTGCTCCTCCGAGGCCTGCGCACCGATCATCGTGTCCGTGTCCAGGGGGTGCCCCGGCACGATCAGCTCGGTGCGGGCGACCGCCGCGTCGAGGAAGTCCCCGTACCGGCCGCGCTCGATCAGCGCCCGTGACGGGCTCGTGCACACCTCGCCCTGGTTGAGGGCGAACATGGCGAACCCCTCCAGGGCCTTGTCGCGCAGGTCGTCGTCGACCGTCCAGATGTCGTCGAAGAAGATGTTCGGGCTCTTGCCGCCGAGTTCGAGGGTGACGGGCTTGAGGTGCTCCGCCGCGTACTGCATGATCAGCCGGCCCGTGGAGGTCTCCCCGGTGAACGCGATCTTCGCGACCCGCGGGCTGGACGCCAGCGGCTTGCCCGCCTCCTCGCCGAAGCCGTTGACGATGTTCACCACACCCGGCGGCAGAAGGTCGGCCACCAGGCCCCACCAGTAGTGCACCGAGGCCGGCGTCTGCTCGGCCGGCTTCAGCACCACCGTGTTGCCCGCCGCGAGGGCCGGTGCCAGCTTCCACACCGCCATCAGGAGCGGGAAGTTCCACGGGATGATCTGCCCCACCACGCCGAGGGGCTCGTGGAAGTGGTAGGCGACGGTGTCCTCGTCGAGCTGGCTGAGCGCGCCCTCCTGGGCGCGCAGAGCGCCCGCGAAGTAGCGGAACTGGTCGATGGCGAGGGGCAGGTCGGCGGCGAGGGTCTCGCGGATCGGCTTGCCGTTCTCCCAGGTCTCCGCGACGGCCAGGGCCTCCAGGTGCTCCTCCGTCCGGTCCGCCATGCGCAGCAGGACGGCGGCCCGCTCGGCCGCCGAGGCGCGTCCCCACGCGGGCGCGGCCGCGTGCGCCGCGTCGAGGGCGCGCTCCACGTCCTCGGCCGTTCCGCGCGCCACCTCGGTGAAGGTCTCGCCGTTGACGGGGGAGGGGTTGGCGAAGTACTGGCCGCGGACGGGTTCGACGTACTCGCCGCCGATGAAGTGGTCGTACCGGGACGCGTACGACATCAGCGCGCCCTCGGTGCCGGGTGCAGCGTAACGGGCCATGGTGTCCTCCCTCGCCGGGCGCGGGCCGCCGTCGGCCGGCGCTCGGCAGGAGACTAGGAGCGCGCAGGTTGCGGATACGTTGCACGGCGGTGCGCCGGCCGCGGCCGTACGGTGCCGAGTTCGCCGTCCAGGGACCGTACGCGGGCCAGCGCCACCGGGCGGTCCCCGGGGGGCAGGGCCGCGGCGAGCGCCCGCCACACCTCCGGGTCGTCGGCGCCCCACGGCGTGCACACCCAGTCGGTCAGCAGCCCCACGTCCGCCCGGGCGATCACGGCGGCCCGCGCCTGCTCCTCGATGCGGCGGCGTAGCCGGACGATGCCGGGCGAGGTGGAGGCGGGGAGGAGGGGGCCGGCGTAGTGCTGGAGGGCCGCCGAGACGGCGCCGGCGGCGAGGTGGCGGGTGACGGTGGTGAAGTCGGCCCGCAGCGGAGCGGCCGTGCGGTAGGGGCGGGAGAGCGGGGCGCGGGAGCCCAGCAGGCCGCGCAGCCGTGCCATCTCGGCGCGTAACGTCACGGGTGACACGGATTCGTCCTCGTAGAGCTCGACCGCCAGCTCCTCGCCGGTCAGCCCGTCGGGGTGGTGCGCGAGCAGGGCCATGATCTCGCTGTGCCGCCGTCCCAGCCGGGTCCGTGTCCCGTCGGCGCCGGTCAGCAGGGCCTCGTCCCGGCCGAGAGCCCCGAGGGTGTCCGTGCAGGCCGCGGGCGCCGGGTCCAGCAGGGCCAGCTGGGACTCGGCCGCGCGGGCCACCGCCTGTACGAAGGCGAGCGAGTGGGGGTGGGCCAGCCCGTCGCCGCCGGTGATGTCCACCGCGCCCAGGACCCGGCCGGTACGGGGGTCGCGCACCGGGGCCGCGGCGCAGGTCCAGGCGTGGACCCGCCGGCTGAAGTGCTCGGCCCCGAGGACCTGCACCGGCCGGCCGAGTGCGACCGCCGTCCCGGGTGCGTTGGTGCCCATCGCCGTCTCGGACCACCGGGCGCCCGGGACGAAGCCGAGGCGCTCCGCGCGGCGCAGGGTGGCCGGTTCGCCCTCCACCCACAGCAGGCTGCCGCTGGCGTCGCACACGGCCAGCAGGTGCGACCCGTGCGCCGCGAAGGCCCCGACCAGGTCCCGGAAGAGCGGCAACACCCGGGCCAGCGGATGCTGCGCCCGGTACGGCCGCAGCTCCGCCTCCGGCAGTTCCACTTCGGGCGCGCAGTCCGGGCTGACGCGGGCCCGGGCGCAGCGCAACCAGGACCTCGCGATCACCGTCCGGACCGGGCCCTCGACGCGCCCGTGCCGGGTGAACGCGGTGTGCGCCCTGCGCAGTACCCGCCGGTGCTCGGCTGGGTCGGCTCCGGCAGGCAGTGCCGGCGGCGGCTCGTCCATGTCACCCTCCCGCGGGTTCCGGAGCTCCCGCGGCCCCGGAAAGCGCCCCATCGTCGCCGCGGGGCGGGCCCGCGGCAAGACCGCGCCCGGCCACTCCACCGCCGAAACGCGGCCACTCGTGGGCGCGGGTCACGGGGGCGCGGGCCGGGGTCCGCGCGGGGGCCGATCCGGGCGGGCCCCGGCGGGAACGCGTCGCCGCCGTGGCGCGTTGAGGCAGGTGACGGGGTAGTGAAGGTAGTGAGGCGACGACGGGTGGAGGTGCCCTGATGTCCAAGCGTGCGGGTGTCGCAGTTGCCGGAGTCGTGGCAGCCATCGTGGTGTGGAGCCTGGTCGGGTTCTGGGCCGGGCTGCTGGTTCTGATCGGTGTCCCGACGGCGGCCTATCTGCTGCTGGACCCCTCCCAGCGCCGCCGCCTGCGGGGCATATCCAGGAAGCAGCTCGGCCGCTGAGCGCCGCGGGGAGCTTCCCGGCCGGACCACCGTACGGCCCGTCCGGCCCGCCTCCCGAGCGGGTCCGGCCGGCTCAGTAGTAGTCCCGCATCAGCTCGGTGGCCCACACGGGCTGGCTGACGCCGCCGCGCGGCCCGAACTCGGCCATGTACGGCTTCAGGTCCAGGACGGGCGTTCCGTCCACCGCGTCGAGACCCTCCACGTGCACGTCCAAGCCGTCCACGCACACCAGACGGCACCGGGAGACGCCCAGGCGGTTCGGCCGGTTCTTGCCGCGCTGGGCGAAGATGCCGACCAGCGGCCAGTCGGGGTTGCCGCGGGGCCGCCGGGCGCCGGTCTCGACCTTCTCCGCCGGGACCCGGTCGAAGTGGTACACGACCTCGACGTGCGAGAAGGACTCCAGTCCGTACAGCGCTTCCGGGCCGAACCGGCCGGCGTCCAGGCGGATCACCGCCCTCTCCCGCCCCCAGTCGTCGTCGGCCACCTCTGCACGGCCGCCCACGACCACGCCCACCGGCTCGGACTCCACCACCATGCCGTTCTCCTCGTTCCCGCTCGTTCTCCGTCGGTAGGTCAGGTTGCCGGGCGGCCGGGTCGGGGTCCGGGTCCGGTGCCGGTGCCGGCTGCGTGTCAGGCCGGGCGTACGGCGATGCGGTCCAGCGCGGCCAGCAGCTCCGGCAGCGCCGGGATTTCCGTGAGTTGCCGTTCCCCGCCCGGCGGCACCGGGAGGACCTCGCTCGGCTCGTCGTCCAGCAGGACGAAGGCCGCGCCGTCGGTGCGGGCCACCAGGGACCAGCCGGGCCCGTCCACCCGGAGCGTCCGCGCGCCCTCGCCGGCGAAGGAGGACCGCACCCGTCCGGGCGGCGGCGCCGTCCGCGTGTACTCCAGAGCCTCCCGCAGCGCCCGCGCGAGCCCAGGGTGGGCGGCAGCCGCCGCCCCTCCGTCGGCCGCGGCCCGGTCCTGCCAGTCGGCCCACTCCCGGGCGATCTGGTCCGCGCCCATCCGCCGCTGCACCGGCCCCCAGGCGTCGGCCGACGGAGGGGCCAGCGGCACCCGCCCGGTGCCGTCCGCGCCCTGCTCCGGGTCGTGCGGGTCCGGGATCCCGGAGGCGGCCACCGACAGGTCGAGCGGCCAGCCCGCCAGCGAGACCACGATCGTCCGCTCGTCGGGGGACAGGTCGTACTGCATGCCGCAGTCCCAGGAGGCGATCGCGGCGGCGACGAGCGAGACGTCGTCCACGACGACCGTCCAGCGCGCGCCCTCCTCGTCCTGCCCGAGCACCAACCCGTACCCGTCCGGGGCCGGGGGCACGCCCAGCAGTGCGCAGGCCTCGGGGAAGTCGTCGCCCAGCACGCTCGGGAACTGGGCGGGGGTCAGCAGCACGGCGGTCAGCACGTAGAGCGAACCGCCCTCCTCCTCATCGGACACCTGGCCTCCCGGTCGCTCGCTCGTCGGCGCACCCTAACCAGCCGGTAACCCCCGCGTCGAGAGCCCGCGGGCGGCGATTTCCAAGCCCGCTACCTGCACGTAGAGTTGGCCACCCGCCACAGAAAGGGACACCCCGGTGCAGCGTTACGACCGGCTGAGGGAGATCCTCGGTCTGGACCCGGACAAGGATTTCCTCACCATCTACCGGCTCACCGCCACGTACGAGTTCCCCTGGGACTTCACCCGCGCCCTGGAGCTCGCCCTCTTCCGGACCTACGCCGTGCCCAGCATCGGCCGGCTCCTGGCCGAGACCGCCGAGTTCACGGACCGCCCGCAGAAGCGCTACGACGACACCGCGCTGCTCCTCGACGCGGTCGTGGAGCACGGCTTCGAGAGCGACACCGCGCGCACCGCGATCCGCCGCATCAACCAGATGCACCGCAGCTACGACATCTCGAACGAGGACATGCGCTACGTCCTGTGCACGTTCGTGGTGATCCCGGTGCGCTGGATGGACGACTACGGCTGGCGCCCGATGACCCACCACGAGCGCCGCGCCTCCGCGAACTACTACGCCACCCTCGGCCGGCACCTGGGCATCAAGGACGTCCCGGGCTCCTACGACGAGTTCGAGGAGACCCTGAACGCCTACGAACAGACCCATTTCGGATGGGACGAGGGCGGCCGCAAGGTCGCCGACTCCACCCTGGACCTGATGGCCTCCTGGTACCCGGGTCCGCTGGCCCCCGTCCTGCGCGGGGCGAGCCTCGCCCTGCTGGACCAGCCGCTGCTCGACGCCTTCCGGTACGGGCGCCCCCGCCCGCAGGTCCAGCGGCTCGTCCGCGGCGCCCTGCGGCTGCGCGGCCGCGCCGTCCGGCTGCTGCCGCCGCGCAAGGCCCCGCACTACGCGCGCCAGAACCCGGAGATCAAGGGCTACCGGAACGGCTACGACGTGGGCGAGCTCGGCACCTTCCCGGTGCCCGGCCTGGGCGGATGCCCCGTCCCGCACCCGCGCCGGCCGGCCGGGGCCGAGGCCCAGCCTCCGGCCTGATCAGCCGCCCCGCACTGCGAGGGCCAGGAAGCACGCCTCCTCGTCGGTGTACGAGAGCAGCTTCCAGCCCGAACCGGCCAGCAGCGGGCCGAGGTTGTGCTCGGCCCGCAGGTCGCCCGGTGTCAACGTGCGGCCTTGCCGGGCCGCCAGGGCCGCCCGCCCGATCGGGTGAAACAGTGCGAGCCCGCCCCCGGGCCGGACGACGCGGGCCAGCTCGCGCAGGTTCGCCGCCGGGTCCGGGAGGTGTGCGACCAGCCCGGAGGCGAACACCGCATCGAGCGCCCCGTCGCGCAGCGGCAGCCGGGCCACGTCCGAGAGCAGCAGGGCACCGTCGGCGTCCCGCCCGGCCCGCCGCGCGGCGGCCAGCATCTGCGGGGTGATGTCGGCGCCGAGTACGGTGCCGGACGGTCCGACGGCCGCCCGCAGCGGGGTCAGCGCCCGTCCGGTCCCGCAGCCGGCGTCGAGGACGCGGTCGCCGGGCCGCAGCCCGAAGTCGGCCACGGCCCGGGCGAAGGCGGGCTCGTCGTCCGGGAACTTCTCGTCCCAGCCTGCCGCGCGCGTCCCGAAGAACTCCTGCACGTGTGTGACGTCCGTGTGTGTCGAGCGGTCTTCCGTCATGGGCACATGGTCCCCCATGGCCCGCCCGTGCGGACCGCGGGCAAGGTGGCACGAGCCCTGATCGGAGATGAACGTAGCTCTGTCATATTCCAGCAGTTCCAATGGCTTTCGAAATGCGTCCCTTGTTCGTGCCCTCACCCGGACTAGCGTCCGGGGGCCATGGGACACCTCGACCATGCGGCGTACGGCTGGCTGACGCCCGTACTGTCATATGTGATGGCATCCGTCGGCGCCGCCCTGGGGCTGCGCTGCACCGTCCGCGCGCTCACCGCGACCGGCTCCTCCCGCCGCAACTGGCTCCTGACCGCGGCCTCGGCCATCGGCACCGGCATCTGGACCATGCACTTCGTCGCGATGCTCGGCTTCCACGTGACCGGAACGGAGATCCACTACGACGTTCCGCTCACCGTCCTCAGCCTGGTCGTGGCCGTCGCGGTCGTCGGGTGCGGCGTCTTCGCGGTCGGGTACGGCAGGCGGAGCATCCGGTCCCTGCTCCTCGGGGGCCTGACCACCGGGCTGGGCGTCGCCAGCATGCACTACCTGGGCATGGCCGCCCTGCGGCTGCACGGCAGGATCTCGTACGACCCGCTCACCGTCGGACTGTCGGTGGCGGTCGCCGTCGTCGCGGCCACCGCAGCGCTGTGGGCCGCCCTCAACATCGAATCGCCGGCTGCCGTGGCCGTCGCCTCGCTCGTCATGGGCGCCGCCGTCAGCAGCATGCACTACACCGGGATGCTGGCCGTCGCCGTCCGCGTCACCCCCTCGGACCAGCACCTCACGGGCGCCACCGCCCTGCAGTTCGTCTTCCCGCTCGCCGTCGGGCTCGGCTCCTACCTCTTCCTCACCTCGGCGTTCGTCGCGCTGTCGCCGACCACCGACGACCGGGCCGCCGCCTCCGGGCCGGGCGCAACCGCCGCGACCGCCCACTGAACCCCTGCTCCTCACCCCCTCCGCACGCCAGCACGCCCGCACCCCCGACGAGGAGCCCATGCGTACACCCCACAGACGACCGGAACCGGCGGCGCAGCGGCTGCCCGCACCCCCGGCCCGCGGCCGCCGGGCCCATGCGGGACCGCCCGCGGACGAACCGGAGCCGGAACCAGGGACCGGACCGCGACCCGCCTACCCTCCCCGTCCGGGCGCGGGCACGGGCGCAGGGATGGGTACGGCCACCGGGGCCCGCCTCCCACACCCCGGCCGAGGGCCGCGACCGCGGCTGCGCCTGCGGCCCGCGACCGTCCGCGCGAAGATCGTCTCGCTGCTCATGGTCCCCGTGGTCTCGCTGCTCGCCCTCTGGGGCCTCGCCACCGTCGGCACCGCCCAGGACATCGCCCGGATCAGCCGCACCCAGCGGCTCGACACACAGATCCGCACCCCCGTCGCAGCCGCGGTCACCGAGCTCCAGGCCGAGCGCCGCGCCGCCGTCCGCTACCTCGCCGACCCCGCCCCCGACCGCACCGCCGAGCTGGACAAGCAGCAGCGGCGCACCGACGAAGCCGTCCGCCGGCTCCGGCTGGGCGACCGGCACACCGTCGCCGAGTCCGGCGACCACCGCACCGACCTGGTCGTCCGCCTCGGCGCCTTCGTCGCCGCCGCCGAGGGCCTCGGCTCCGCCCGCAAGGACATCCACGACCGCCGCACCACCCCCGATGCGGCGTACGAGACGTACACGCGCGTGGTCGACGACGCCTTCGCCGTCACCGGCTCCCTCTCCGGCAGCGAGCAGACCGAACCCGGCCCCGGGGCCCGCGTCCTGCTCGAATTCGCCCGCGCCGCGGAACTCCTGGCCCGCGAGGACGCGTTGATCTCCCTGCCGGGCCAGCGCAACACCGAATCGCTCCGGCGCCTCACCGGCGCGATCGAGACCCGCCGCGCGCTCACCGCGAGCTCCGCCGACGACCTGCCCACCGCCCAGCGGGACGCCTGGCAGGCGGTCGCCAAGAGCTCGGCCTACGCCGACCTCACCGGCGCCGAGGACCGGGTGCTGACCGCCGGGACCGCCAAGGACCCGCGCGCCGCGGCCGCCGGCTGGGAGGCCGCGTACACGAGCGTCAGCAGCTCGATGCGGGAGATCGAGACCGCCGCACACGCCGCCGCCGACCGCGGCGACCCCCTCGCCGAGGGCATCCTCGGACCGGCCGGCGCCGCCGTCCTGTTCGGCCTCGCCGCCGTCGCCGCCTCGCTCGTCATCTCGGTCCGCATCGGCCGCGGACTCGTCATGGAGCTGGTCTCGCTGCGCGACACCGCCCTGGAGATCGCCCGCCGCAAGCTCCCGCACGCCATGCAGCGGCTCCGGGCCGGCGAGAGCGTCGACGTCGAGGCCGAGGCCCCGCCCGGCCCCGCCGCCGAGGACGAGATCACCCAGGTCGGCGAGGCGCTGGCCACCGTCCACCGGGCCGCGCTGGCCGCCGCCGTCGAACGCGCCGAACTCGTCGGGGGGATCAGCGGGGTCTTCGTCAACCTGGCCCGCCGCAGCCAGGTCCTGGTGCACAAGCAGCTCACCCTGCTCGACTCGATGGAGCGGCGCGCGGACGACCCCGGCGAGCTCGGTGACCTCTTCCGCCTCGACCACCTCACGACCCGCATGCGCCGGCACGCGGAGAGCCTGATCATCCTGTCGGGTGCCGCCCCGGGGCGGGCGTGGCGGACACCGGTCCCACTGACGAACGTGGTCCGGGCCGCCGTCTCCGAGATCGAGGACTACCCGCGCGTGGAGACGGGCCGGATGGCGGAGGCCGCCGTCGTCGGCGGCGCCGTCGCCGACCTCACGCACCTGCTCGCCGAACTCATCGAGAACGCCACCCAGTTCTCCCCTCCCCACACCAAGGTCAGGGTCAGCGGGGAGCCCGTCGGCACCGGATACGTCCTAGAGGTCGAGGACCGCGGACTCGGCATGGGCCGCGGCAGCCTGGAGGAGGCCAACCGGCGCATCGAGGAGTCCGAGGCCCTGGACCTCTTCGACAGCGACCGGCTCGGGCTCTTCGTCGTCAGCCGCCTCTCGGCCCGGCACGGCGTGAAGGTGCACCTGAACCGGTCGCCGTACGGGGGCACCCTCGCAGTGGTGCTCCTGCCGAAGTCCCTGCTCCACGACACGATCCGGCCCGGCTCCGGCCCGGACCCGACGGGTACGGGCGCGGGCCGGGCCGAGGTGGTCGACCCGGCCGGGGAGGCGGACCGGAAGCCGCCCGCCGCGGCCCCCGTGCGCGAGGACGCGCGCGGTGTCCCGGACGTCGACCGGAGCCCCGTACACAAGGAACCGCACCCGGCCCCGGTGTCCACGCTGCGGCCGCGCGCCGGCGCGGGCACCCGTCGAACGCCGGCCCGGGTTCCGGCGCCGGCGGCTCCGGCCCCTTCCCCGGCGGCTCCGGCCCCTTCCCCGGCGGCTCCGGCCCCTTCCCCGGCGGCTCCGGCCCCTTCCCCGGCGGCTCCGGCCCCTTCCCCGGCGGCTCCGGCCCCGGCGGCGCCGGAGACCGCACCCCGGCCGAAGACCCCACCCACACCGGCACCCAAGGCGGCTCCGCAATCCGAGCCGACACCGGACCTGGATCCGGCGCCCGCATCCAAGCCGGAGCCCGCACCCGGCCCCGAGCCCGCACCCGAGCCGGCACGTGAGCCGGCACCCGCCCCCGCGGCCGTACCGCCGTCCCCGATCCCCGTCCCGGCCCCGCTCCCCGCGCCGCGGTCGACCGGAGCAGGTGCCGCCGATTCCTCGGCGGCCGAACTGCCGCGCCGCGTACGCCAGGCCAGCCTGGTACCGCAGCTGCGCGAGGCCGCCGCCCCCGAGTCCCCGGCGGCCGGCGCGGCGGCGCAGCCGCCGGCGGGGGAGCCGCCGGCGGGGGAGCCGGAGCGCAGCCCGGAGCGGGCCCGGGACCGGATGGCGGCGTACCGGGCCGGCTGGGTCCGCGGCGCCCAGGAGAACTCCGCCCACTCAGGCAGCGAAGGAGAAGCGTGATGATCGAGCACCAGAGGTTCGGTACCGGCGGGATCCGCAGGGCCGGCGAGCTGGACTGGCTGCTGGACGAGCTGGTGCTCCGCGTCCGGGAGGTCCGGCACGCCGTGGTCCTGTCCAGTGACGGGCTGGCGGTGGGCGCTTCCAGCGCGCTCAGCCGGGAGGACGCGGAACACCTGGCGGCCGTGGCTTCCGGTTTCCACAGTCTCGCCAAGGGGGCCGGCCGGCACTTCCAGGTCGGGGGCGTACGCCAGACGATGGTGGAGCTGGACGACGGGTTCCTCTTCGTTGCGGCCGCCGGGGACGGGTCCTGCCTGACCGTGCTCAGCGCGGCCGGCGCCGACATCGGGCTGATCGCCTACGAGATGGCCCGGCTGGTCAAGCGCGTCGGGGAGCACTTGTACGCCCCGCCCCGGTTCGCGGCCCAGCCGCCGGCTGCGGGCTGAGGGCGGCGGTCCGGCACATGGAGGGCCAGTGGCAGGGCCAGTGGTACGACGCCGACGCGGGCCCGCTCGTCCGTCCGTACGCCGTGACGGGCGGGCGGACGAGGCCGGGTCCGCGCGGTGTCCGCTTCGACCTGATCGCGCTGGTCGTGGTGGACGCCGACGGGCCGGAGCCGGCCGGGGCGTCCCTGCTCGGCCCCGAACACCGGGCCCTGCTGGGACTCTGCCGGTCCGAGACCCAGTCGCTGGCGGAGCTCGCGGCGGACGCGGACCTGCCCGTGGGCGTGGTCCGGGTGCTGCTCGGGGACCTGCTGGAGGCCGGGCACGTCCGCGTCAGTCGGCCGGTGCCGCCCGCCGCGTTGCCGGACGAGCGGATTCTGCGGGAAGTCATCGAGGGATTGCGAGCGCTGTGATGGGACGACACGACGACCTGCCGGGCGGGCCCGGCGGTGGACACGACCCGGCCCCGGGGCCGGAGGACGGCGGCGATCCGGCGGCGCTCGCGCTGAAGATACTCGTCTCCGGCGGCTTCGGGGCCGGTAAGACCACGCTCGTCGGGGCGGTCAGCGAGATCCGTCCGCTGCGGACGGAGGAACGGCTCAGCGAGGCGGGCGAACGGGTCGACGACACGGGCGGGGTGGCGCAGAAGACGACCACGACCGTCGCCATGGACTTCGGCCGGATCACCATCCGCTCCGGGCTCTCCCTGTACCTGTTCGGCACGCCGGGGCAGGACCGGTTCTGGTTCGTGTGGGACGAGCTGTCGCTGGGCGCGCTGGGCGCGGTGGTGCTCGCCGACACGCGGCGGCTGGAGGACTGCTTCCCGGCGGTTGACTACTTCGAGCACCGGCGCATCCCGTTCGTCGTGGCCGTGAACTGTTTCGCGGACGCGCGGCGTTACGGGACGCACGAGGTGGCGCGGGCGCTGGACCTGGAGGCCGGGACTCCGGTGGTGCTGTGTGACGCGCGGGACCGGGATTCGGGGAAGGAAGTGCTGATCAGGCTCGTCGAGTACGCGGGGAGGGTGCACACGGCCCGGTTGTTGGAGTCGGTCGGGGCGTAGGCCGGGCCGGTGTGAGCGGGATTGGCGACTCTTGAGTCATCTTCCACGCCATGGGCGCTTCCTCCTTGCCGGAAAGCCCCTGGTGGGGAAGGCTTGCGGAACTTACCAAGCGGGGTGCGGCGCGGCCGCGGCGGCGGCGCAACGGGGAGGGGCTCGAAATGGCACTGGACAAGCAGCTCGACTGGCTGCTGGACGACCTGTCGCGCAGGGTCCAGCAGGTCCGGCACGCGGTGGTGCTCTCCAACGACGGGCTGGTCACGGGCGCGAGCGCGGGGCTGGCCCGGGAGGACGCAGAGCATCTGGCGGCGGTGGCGGCGGGGTTGCAGAGCCTGGCGAAGGGGTCGGGCCGGCACTTCCGGGCCGGTGAGGTGCGGCAGACGATGGTCGAGTACGACGACGGTGCGCTGTTCGTGATGGCGGCGGGTGCGGGCAGTTCGCTGTGCGTGCTCAGCGGGGCGGAGGCGGACATCGGGCAGGTGGCGTACGAGATGACGCTGCTGGTCAACCGGGTGGGGGAGCACCTGGGCGTGGCGGAGCGGCGGATCACCGGGGGGTGAGGTGGCGGCGGCCGGAGAGTTGTCCACAGGCCTGGCCCGCTGTCGTCACGACGCGTTACGGTCTTCACGCAGAGTAATCGTGCTGATGCGTGAGGGGGATCGCCATGAAGCTCATGACACAGGTCGGGGCCGAGGTCGGGGCCGAGGGCCGGGCCGGAGGTGTTGCCGGATCCGTTGCAGAGTCGGGCGACGCAGTGGGTGGTGCCCGGGCTGCCGGGGAACTGGGGCTGAGCCGCAGCGAGTTCGCCCGTGCGGTCCAGTTGGGCATCGTCCGGGCGGGGAGGCCGGCGCCCGGAGGGGCCGCCCGCTATGCGCGGGCCGAGCTGGACCGGGTCAGGGCGGCCGAGGGGTTCCCGGACGCCCTGCGGGCCCGGGTCGAGACCGTCGCCGGGTCCGGTGCCGCAGGCAGACTGATGGGCATCGGGCCGAACCGGTTCATCCGTCTCGCACGCTGCGGGCGCATCGCGCCGGTCGGCTACCGGATCAACCGCTACCGGGCCGTGGTGTGGCTGTACCTGGCCGCGGAACTACGCGAGTTCGCCGCCCGGGACCCGGGGCTGCTGAGCGGCGGCGCACCCGAGGAGGACCGGCAGCTGATGGCCGGCGGAGCGGACCTGCGGCCGCGGACCTGGCGCGACCGGCACGTGGGGCTCCTGCTCGGGCGCACCGCCGACCCCTGGGAGCGGGCGGCCGTACTGGCCTCCGTCCTGCCGGAGACGGAGGTGCGGCAGGCCGTCCCCGACCCGGCGGAGCGGATCGTACTCGCCGCCCTCGCCCCGCCCCCGCCGTACGGCCACCCGCAGATCCCGGCCGCCGCGGCCGTGGCGCAGCGGCTGCTGCGGGCGGAGCCGCCCGACGAGATCCACTGGTACCGCACCGGTCTGGACTTCGCCCTGGCCGGGGCGCGCGGTCAGCTGAAGTCGACGGGGGAGAGGGGGCCGACGTAGACCCAGGCCCCGTCCTCCCGGGTGAAGGCGCTGTTCTCGTGCAGGGAGCCGGTGTGGCGCCCCTCGCGGTAGTGCGCCCGGAACTCCACCGAACCCTCCGTCTCGAACATGCCGCCGCGTTCGACGCCGAGGATCTCCAGCCGCACCCAGCGCTGCTCGGGGTCCAGGTCGAGCCGGCCGGGGCGGGTGCTCGGATGCCAGGAACGCATCAGGTACGCCGTGTCGCCCACCGAGAAGGCACTGAACCGGGAGCGCATCAGCAGCTCGGCGGTGGGCGCCTGTCGGGCGCCGGAGTGGAAGCGGCCGCAGCACTCCGGGTAGGAGGCGGGCAGCCCGCAGGGGCAGGGGAGGACCGGGTCGGACATCGGGGTGCTCAGCTCTTCGGGGTCGGTTCGGCCGGCGCGGACGGCCGGGCCTGGGGGGACGGGTACGGGCGGAAGAGGCCCTCCTGGACCACGGAGACCAGCAGCCTGCCCTCCAGGTCGTAGATCCGGCCGCGGGCCAGGCCGCGGCCGCCGTGGGCGATGGGCGACTCCTGGTCGTACAGGAACCACTCGTCGGCCCGGAACGGCCGGTGGAACCACATGGCGTGGTCCAGCGAGGCCATGTCGAAACCGCGCATGCCCCACAGGGGCTCCACGGGGATGCGCACGGCGTCGAGGAGGGTCATGTCACTGGCGTAGGTGAGGGCGCAGGTGTGCACGAGCGGGTCGTCGCCCAGGGGGCCGACCGCCCGCATCCACACCGCGCTGCGCGGATCGGCGTCCTGCAGTTCCTCAGGCGTCCAGCGGAGCCGGTCCACGTACCGGATGTCGAAGGGCTGGCGGCGGGCCATCCGCTCCAGAGCCTCGGGCAGCGCGCCCAAGTGCTCGCGGATCTCGTCCGCGACCTTCGGGAGCGTGTCCGGGTGGGGGAAATCGAGGCGGGGAGGCAGCTGGTGCTCGATGCTGCCCTCCTCCGGATGGTGGAAGGAGGCGGTCAGATTGAAGATCGTCTTGCCTTGCTGGACCGCGGTGACGCGGCGTGTGGTGAAGGACCGCCCGTCGCGCACCCGCTCCACCTGGTACACGATCGGCACCCCGGGGATGCCGGGGCGCAGGAAGTACGCGTGCAGCGAGTGGACCGGCCTGTCGCTCTCCAGGGTCCGACCGGCGGCCACCAGGGCCTGGCCGGCGACCTGCCCGCCGAAGACCCGCTGGAGGGACTCCTGGGGGCTGGCACCGCGGAAGATGTTGACCTCGATCTGCTCCAGGTCCAGCAGGTCGACCAGTCTCTCGGCGGGGTTCGTCATCAGAGGTTCTCCACTGTCGTCTCCGGCGGGACCGGCCGCGTACGGGCCGGTGTCCCCCCGGACGGGGTCCGGGGGAGGCGGTCCGCCCGGACGGGGTCCGGGGGAGTCAGAGCGCGCCGAGCTCGCCGACCGAGGTCAGCCGGATCACGGCCCGGCCCTCCTCGTCGGAGGCGGCCAGGTCGACCTCGGCACTGATGCCCCAGCCATGGTCCCCGTTCGGGTCCGCGAAGGTCTGGCGGACGCGCCACAGACCGTGCGCCGGGTCCTCCTCGATCTGCAGCAGCTTCGGGCCGCGCGCGTCGGGGCCGGTGCCCAGGTCGTCGTACTCGTCCCAGTACCCGTCCATGGCCTCGCCCCAGGCGTCGGCGTCCCAGCCCGCATCGCCGTCCAGCTCGCCCAGCTCGTCGACGCGGTCCAGCGCCGCCAGCTCCACCCGGCGGAACATGGCGTTGCGGACCAGGACGCGGAAGGCGCGCGCGTTCGAGGTGACCGGCTTGACCTGGTCGGCCTTGTCCTGGGCCTCCTCCGCCGTCTCCACCTCCGGGTTCGCCAGCTGCTCCCACTCGTCGAGGAGGCTGGAGTCGACCTGGCGGACCAGCTCGCCCAGCCAGGCGATCAGGTCCTGGAGGTCCTCGGACTTGAGGTCGTCGGGGATGGTGTGGTCCAGCGCCTTGTACGCGCTCGCCAGGTAGCGCAGCACGATGCCCTCGGTCCGGGCCAGCTCGTAGAACGCCGTGAACTCGGTGAAGGTCATCGCGCGTTCGTACATGTCACGGATGATCGACTTCGGGGAGACCGGGTGGTCGCCGACCCACGGGTGGCTCTTGCGGTACACGTTGTAGGCGTGGTGCAGGAGCTCTTCGAGGGGCTTGGGATACGTGACGTCCTGGAGCCGCTCCATCCGCTCCTCGTACTCGACGCCGTCGGCCTTCATCGCGGCGACCGCGGTGCCCCGCTCCTTGTTCTGCTGGGCGGCCAGGATCTGCCGCGGGTCGTCCAGCGTGGACTCGACGACGGAGACCATGTCCAGCGCGTAGGAGGGGGAGTCCGGGTCCAGCAGGTCGAACGCCGCCAGAGCGAAGGTCGACAGCGGCTGGTTCAGCGCGAAGTCCTGCTGGAGGTCGACGGTGAGCCGGATGGTGCGGCCCTCCGCGTCCGGGGTGTCGAGCTGCTCGACCACTCCACCGTCCAGCAGCGAACGGTAGATGGCGATGGCCCGCCGGATGTGCTTCAGCTGGGCCTTGCGCGGCTCGTGGTTGTCCTCCAGGAGGCTGCGCATCGCCTGGAAGGCATCGCCCGGCCGGGCGATGACCGACAGCAGCATGATGTTGGTGACCTTGAACCGGGAGGTGAGCGGCTCCGGCTCGGCGGCGATGAGCTTCTCGAACGTGGTGTCCGACCAGGCGACGAAGCCCTCCGGGGCCTTCTTGCGGACCACCTTGCGGCGCTTCTTCGGGTCGTCGCCCGCCTTGGCGAGGGCCCGCTCGTTCTCGATGACGTGCTCGGGCGCCTGGGCGACGACGAAGCCCGCCGTGTCGAAGCCGGCCCGGCCGGCCCGGCCGGCGATCTGGTGGAACTCGCGGGCGCGCAGAGTGCGGACCCGGTTGCCGTCGTACTTCGTGAGCGCGGTGAACAACACGGTGCGGATCGGGACGTTGACGCCCACCCCGAGGGTGTCGGTGCCGCAGATGACCTTCAGCAGGCCGGCCTGCGCCAGCTTCTCCACCAGGCGGCGGTACTTGGGCAGCATGCCGGCGTGGTGCACGCCGATGCCGTGCCGTACGTAGCGGGAGAGGTTCTGGCCGAACTTCGTGGTGAAGCGGAAGTTGCCGATCAGCTCGGCGATCTTGTCCTTCTCCTCACGGGAGCACATGTTGATGCTCATCAGCGACTGCGCCCGCTCGACCGCCTGCGCCTGCGTGAAGTGCACGATGTACACGGGCGACTGACGGGTCTCCAGCAGCTCCGTGATCGTGTCGGTGATCGGCGTCGTGACGTACTCGTACGACAGCGGGACGGGCCGGGTCGCGGACCGCACCACCGACGTCGGGCGGCCGGTGCGCCGGGTCAGGTCCGCCTCGAACTTCGACACGTCGCCGAGCGTCGCCGACATCAGGACGAACTGGGCCTGCGGGAGCTCCAGCAGCGGGATCTGCCAGGCCCAACCGCGGTCCTGCTCGGCATAGAAGTGGAACTCGTCCATCACGACCTGGCCGATGTCGGCGTACTTGCCGTCGCGCAGGGCGATGGAGGCCAGCACCTCGGCGGTGCAACAGATGACCGGGGCGTCGGCGTTCACCGAAGCGTCGCCCGTCAGCATGCCGACGTTCTCGGTGCCGAACAGCTTGCACAGGTCGAAGAACTTCTCCGACACCAGCGCCTTGATCGGGGCGGTGTAGAAGGTGACCTTGTCCTGGGCCAGCGCGGTGAAGTGCGCCCCGGCCGCGACCAGGCTCTTGCCGGACCCCGTCGGAGTGGACAGGATCACGTTCGCCCCGGAGACGACCTCGATCAGCGCCTCCTCCTGGGCCGGGTACAGGCTGATGCCCTGGTCCTCCGCCCACGAGGAGAAGGCCTCGAAGAGCGTGTCGGGGTCGGCGTTCGGCGGGAGCTGATCAATGAGGGTCACACCCCCCATCTTGCCTGGCTTCCGCCCGGATGAGGGAACCGGCCGACGGAACGAAGATCACCACGGGTACGCTGTGCCGTTGACCGGGGCCGGACGACACCGTCGACAGGGCCCGACCAGCACACACCGGGGCGGGAAGACGAGCATGATGGGTCCGGCGCACTCACTGTCCGGAGCGGCGGCCTGGCTGGGGGTGGGCGCGGCGGCGGCTGCCGCCGGGCACCCCATGCCCTGGCCGGTCCTCGTCGTCGGCTCCCTGATCTGCGCGGGCGCCGCCCTCGCGCCCGACCTCGACCACAAGTCGGCGACGATCTCCCGGGCCTTCGGCCCGGTGTCCCGGGGCCTGTGCGAGGTGGTCGACAAGCTCTCCTACGCCGTCTACAAGGCCACCCGCGCCCCGAAGGACGCCCGCCGCTCCGGCGGCCACCGCACCCTGACGCACACCTGGCTGTGGGCCGTCCTCATCGGCGCCGGCTCCTCCGTGCTGGCGGTCACCACCGACCGCTGGGGCGTGCTGGCGCTGCTCTTCGTCCACCTCGTGCTGGCCGTCGAGGGGCTGCTGTGGCGGGCGGCCCGGATGTCCAGCGACGTCCTCGTCTGGCTGCTCGGCGCCACCAGCGCCTGGATCCTGGCCGGCGTTCTCGACCAGCCCGGCAACGGCGCCGACTGGCTCTTCGGCCCCGGCCAGGAGTACCTCTGGCTGGGCCTGCCCATCCTGCTCGGCGCCCTCGTCCACGACGTCGGCGACGCCCTCACCGTCTCCGGCTGCCCGATCCTGTGGCCGCTGCCGATCGCCGGGAAGCGCTGGTACCCCGTCGGCCCGCCGAAGGGGATGCGCTTCCGGGCGGGCAGCTGGGTGGAGCTCAAGGTCCTCATGCCCGCGTTCATGCTGCTCGGCGGCGTCGGCGGAGCCTCGGCCCTCGGCTTCCTGTAGGCCGTACGCCGGTCACCCGACCCGGGCGGCGATGGTCCGCGCACACTCCAGGGACTCGGTGTGCGTGGTGTCCACCTCCAGGTCGTAGACCACGCCCCGGTGGACCACGTCCGCCTGGGACGCGGCCATCCCCGAGGCCCGGTCACCCCGGGCGACCTCGCGGCCGGCGGCGACCCAGCCCGCGCACCGGACCCCGACCCACAGCACGTCCAGCCCGACCAGGGCCCGCCGCCAGCGCTCCTGGGAGGCCGCCCCGCCGAGGAAGACGTCGTCGACGACGACCCGGGCGCCCGCCCGCGCCATCGCCGCGACACCCTCCCGCCACGCCGCTTCCAGCGTCCGGAACTCCGCCCCGATGCTCACCGCGCCGTCCGCGCCCACGTCGAACCCCGACGCCGACGCCTGCAGCGACGCCGGCATCGCCTCGATCAGCGCGTCGACCGCGGCGGCGAGCCACGGATCCGGCAGCACCGCCTGAAGACACCGCACGATCCCGGACTTGCCGGAGCTGGAACCGCCGTTCAACACGATCACCTGGGTCACCGCGCCACCGTAGGGGCCCACCCCACCACCGCCGAAACGAATTTCGACCGGCGCCGGCGCCCGGCTCAGCCGTGCCAGGACCGCCACAGGGCCGCGTACGCCCCGTCGGCGGCCACCAGCTCGTCGTGCGAGCCCAGCTCGCTGATCCGGCCCTCCTCGACCACCGCGATCACGTCGGCGTCGTGCGCCGTGTGCAGCCGGTGCGCGATCGCGATGACCGTGCGCCCGTCCAGCACGCGGGCCAGGGAGCGCTCCAGGTGCCGTGCGGCACGCGGGTCCAGCAGCGAGGTGGCCTCGTCCAGGACCAGCGTGTGCGGGTCCGCCAGCACCAGCCGGGCCAGCGCGACCTGCTGCGCCTGCGCCGGGGTCAGTGCCGTGCCGCCGGACCCGACCTCGGTGTCCAGGCCGGACTCCAGGGCCCGGGCCCAGCCGTCGGCGTCCACCGCCCCCAGCGCGGCCCACAGCTCGGCGTCCTGCGCGCCCGACCGCGCGAGCCGCAGGTTGTCCCGCAGCGAACCCACGAACACGTGGTGCTCCTGGTTGACCAGGGCCACCTGCTCGCGCACCCGCTCGGCCGGCATCCGCGACAGCTGGGCCCCGCCGAGGGTCACCTCGCCCGCGCGCGGCGCGTAGATGCCCGCCAGCAGCCGGCCCAGTGTCGACTTGCCCGCGCCGGACGGGCCGACGAGCGCCATCCGGGTGCCCGGCGGCACGGACATCGACACCCGGTGCAGGACGTCCACGCCCTCCCGGTAGCCGAAGCGGACCTCCTCGGCGCGCACGTCGCGGCCCTGCGGGGCGACGTCCGCATCGCCCGCGTCCGGCTCGATCTCCCGTACGCCCACCAGGCGGGCCAGCGACACCTGCGCGACCTGGAGCTCGTCGTACCAGCGCAGGATCAGCCCGATCGGGTCGACCATCATCTGGGCGAGCAGCGCCCCCGTGGTCAGCTGTCCCACCGTCAGCCAGCCCCTGAGCACGCAGAAGCCGCCGATCAGCAGCACCGAGCCGAGGATCGTCAGGAAGGTGACGTTGATGACGGGGAACAGGACCGTGCGCAGGAACAGGGTGTACCGCTCCCACGCCGTCCACTCCTTGATCCGGCGCTCCGACAGCCTGATCCGGGCCGGGCCGAGGCGGTGCGCCTCGACGGTGCGGCCCGCGTCCACCGTCTCGGTGAGCGTGGCCGCGACCGCCGCGTAGCCGGCCGCCTCCGAGCGGTATGCCGAAGGGGCCCGCCGGAAGTACCAGCGGCAGCCGATCACCAGCACCGGCAGCGCCACCAGCGCGGCGAGCGCCAGTGGCGGCGCGGTCACGACGAGCGCCCCGAAGAGCAGTCCCACCCACACGACGCCGATGGCCAGTTGCGGCACGGCCTCGCGCATCGCGTTGGCCAGCCGGTCGATGTCGGTGGTGATGCGCGACAGCAGGTCGCCGGTGCCGGCCCGTTCCAGCACGCCCGGCGGCAGGCCCACCGACCGCACCAGGAAGTCCTCGCGCAGGTCGGCCAGCATCCGCTCGCCGAGCATCGCCCCGCGCAGCCGGACCAGCCGGACGAACAGCGTCTGGACGACGAGCGCCAGCGCGAACACCACGGCCATCCGCTCAAGGTGGAGCTCGCGCGCCCCGGCCGCGAGCTGGTCCACCACCCGGCCCAGCAGGTACGGGCCGACCATGGACGCCGTCACCGCGACCGCGTTCACCGTGACCAGGACCGCGAAGGCCCGCCGGTGCCGCCGCAGCAGGCCGCGCACATAACCCCGTACGGTCGCCGAGCTGCCCACGGGCAGGGTGGCGGCCGTTTCGGGGGCCGCCGGGTCGTGTTCCGGCGGCGCCACGCCGATCATGCGGTTTCCTCGATCTCCGTGAGTTCCTCTGCCAGCCGTTCCAGTTCCCTACGGGCGAGCCGCTGCTCCGCGTCGGTCTCCCGGGTGACGACCGCCCGGTAGCGCGGGTCGCCGTGGAGCAGTTCGCGGTGCGTTCCGGACGCGGCGACCGTCCCCTCGTGGACCAGCACCACGTGGTCGGCGCGGTCCAACAGCAGCGGCGACGAGGCCATGACCACGGTGGTCCTGCCGGCCCGCAGCGCACTGATGCCGTCCGCGATGCGCGCCTCGGTGTGCGAGTCGACCGCCGAGGTCGGCTCGTCCAGCACCAGTACCTCCGGGTCGGTGGCCAGGGACCGCGCCAGAGCCAGGCGCTGGCGCTGGCCGCCGGACAGGGACCGGCCGCGCTCGGTGATCCGGGCGTCCATCGGGTCCGCGACCCCGTCCGGCGCCGACTGCAGCAGCGCGTCGAGGACGTCGGGGCACTGGGCGGCGGCCAGCGCGGCGGCTGGTTCGACCTGCCCGGACGACGGTACGGCGAACAGTGCGCGCAGCGTCCCGGACAGCAGCACCGGATCCTTGTCCTGCACGAGGACGAGGGCGCGCGCGGTGTCCAGCGGCAGCTCGTCCAGCGGGACCCCGCCCAGCAGCACCGAGGCCGAGCCGTCAGCGCCGGAGCCGGCCCCGGCCCCGGCCCCGGACCCGGAGTCGGATCCGGCACCGCCCTCGGCGCCGCCCCCGTCGCCGTCCGCGGGGTGGCCGCCGAGGCGTTCGGCGAGCCGGCCCGCCAGGTCGGGGTCCCCGCACACCACCGCCGTGAGCCGGCCCGCCGGGGCCAGCAGCCCGGTCACCGGGTCGTACAGGTCCCCGCCGGGCTCCGGCGCCCCGGGCCGGGCAGCGGACTCCGGTCGCGCGGGGGCTTCCGTACGCGTCAGCGACAGCACCCGGGCGGCCCGCTGGGCGGAGGGGCGCGAGAAGGAGTACGCCATCGCGATCTCCTCGAAGTGCCGCAGCGGGTAGAGCATCGTGGCCACGGCGCTGAAGGACGCGACGAGTTCGCCGACCGTCAGCCGGCCGTCGAGGACGAGCACGGAGCCGTACCAGACGACCGTGATCAGCAGCACGCCCGGCAGCAGCACCTGGATCGCAGAGATCAGCGCCCACATCCGGGCGCTGTGCACGGCTGCCTCGCGGACCTGCTGCGAGGCCTCCCGGTAGCGGCCCAGGAACAGTTCCTCGCCGCCGATGCCGCGCAGCACCCGCAGGCCCGCCACGGTGTCGGAGGCCAGCTCGGTCGCCCGGCCGGCCTTCTCCCGCTGGACATCGGCCCTCCGGGTGGCGCGCGGCAGCAGCGGCAGCACGGACAGGGCGAGCACGGGGACGCCGACGGCGACGACGATCCCGATCGACGGCGCGTAGAACAGCAGGCCGACGCAGATGGCGACGACGGCGAAGGCGGCGGCGAGGAAGCGGGAGACCGCCTCCACGAACCAGCCGATCTTCTCCACGTCGCCCGTGGAGACCGCCACGACCTCGCCCGCCGCGACCCGGCGGGTCAGGGCGGAGCCGAGTTCGGCGGTCTTGCGGGCCAGGAGCTGCTGCACGCGCGCCGCGGCGGTGATCCAGTTGGTGACGGCGGTGCGGTGGAGCATGGTGTCGCCGACCGAGACGGCGATCCCGATCAGCACCAGCAGCCCGCCGACCTGCAGCAGCCGGGTGCCGTCGCGGTCGACGACCGCTTCGACGCCCGCGCCGACCGCGTACGGGAGCCCGGCGATCCCGCAGAAGTGCACCAGGCCCCAGCACAGGCTCCTGGCCTGGCCGCCGAGTTGTCCGCGCCCGAGCCACAGCAGGAAGCGGGGGCCGGACCGGGCGTCGGGTACCCCGGGGTCCGGATGCGGAAGGTCGCTGATCTGCATGACGCCCCATGACTGGTCGAGATGTCCGGACCGTGCAAGGTTCCCCTTCGGGACGGCCCCGGGCAATCGATTTTGCGTTGGCCACGGCATCACGCAGCGGGGTGTGGTGCGGCGTCTTCCCGCCGGCGCGCGAGGGGTCAGGGACGCGTGGCGCGCTCCAGCTCGACCAGGACCGAGCGGTAGGGGCGGCCGGTGGCCCGCTCCATCCCCACCTCGCACATCCGGTTCGCCGACAGGTACGCGTCGAACCCCCGCCCGGTCACCTCCGCCGCCTCGCGCTGCGTGGCCGAGGCCGCCAGCTCCGGGTGCAGCATCCCCCGGTCGCCCGCGAAGGCGCAGCAGCCCGCGTCGTCCGGCACCACCACCTCCCGCGCACAGGCCTGGGCCACCTCCCGCAGCGCCCCCTCGGTGCCCAAGTGCCGCATCGAGCAGGTGGGGTGGAGGACCGCCGAGCCGGCGGTGCGCCGGACCGCCAGGCGGGGCAGCAGCTCCCGCGCCGCCCAGACGACGGAGTCGACGACCGTCAGGTCCGCGTGCAGCGCGCGGTTCTCGTCGGTCAGGTACGGGACCACCTCGCGCGCGATGCCCAGCGCGCAGGAGGAGGCGTCGACCACGAGCGGCAGCCGCCCGCCGGCCGTCCAGCTCCAGGCCGCCTCCACGATCCGGTCGGCCATCACCCGGTTCCCGGCGTCGTATCCCTTGGAGTGCCAGATCGTCGCGCAGCAGGTGCCGGCCACGTCGGGCGGGATCCACAGCGGTTTGCCGGCCCGCTCGGACACGGTCACCACGGCCTCGGGCAGGCTGGGCCCGGGCTTGCCCTCCGGGCCGCCGAAGATCCGGTTGATGCAGGCCGGGAAGTAGACGGCCGCCGCGCCGACCCGCCGGGTCGGGGGCAGGCTGCGGGCGGCGGCACCGGGGAGCCGTGGCAGCCACTGCGGCACCAGGTCGGGGCGCACGGCCCTGCGCGCGGCCCCGGTGACCGCCTCCAGGAGCCGGTCCCCGCCGATGCCGGAGACCGTGCCGGCGGCGGCCACGGTCAGCCTGGCCGCGCCCTCCACGGCGGCGAAGTGCCGGGCGGCGAACTCGGCGGCCCGTTCCTCGCGCCGGCCGTGCCGGCGGTGGCGGAACTCCTTCATCAGCGCGCCGGTGTCGATGCCGACCGGGCAGGCGAGCATGCAGGTGGAATCGCCCGCGCAGGTGTCCACGGCGTCGTACGCGTAGGAGCCGAGCAGCTCGTCCAGGACCCGGGAGCCCGGCTGCTGCCGCACCATCTCCCGGCGCAGCACGATGCGCTGACGGGGCGTGGTCGTCAGGTCCTTGCTGGGGCAGGTCGGCTCGCAGAACCCGCACTCGATGCACGGGTCGGCAACCGCCTCGACCCGGGGGATCGTCTTCAGCCCGCGCAGATGGGCCCGCGGGTCGCGGTCGAGGAGGATCCGCGGGGCGAGCAGCCCGTCGGGGTCGACGACCCGCTTGGTGCGCCACATCAGTTCCGTGGCCTTCGGCCCCCACTCCAGTTCCAGGAAGGGGGCCATGTTGCGGCCCGTGGAGTGCTCGGCCTTCAGCGAGCCGTCGAACCGTTCCACCGTGAGCCGGCAGAACGCCTCCATGAAGGCCGCGTAGCGCGCCACGTCGGCCTCCCGCGCGGCGTCGAAGGCGAGCAGGAAGTGCAGGTTGCCGTGGGCGGCGTGGCCGGCGACGGCCGCGTCGAAGCCGTGCTCGGCCTGGAGCGCCAGCAGCGCCCCGCAGGCCTCGGCCAGCCGCGCCGGCGGCACGGCGAAGTCCTCGGTGATCAGGGTGGTGCCGGGTGCACGGGCCCCGCCGACGGCGGTGACGAAGGCCTTGCGCGCCGTCCAGTGGCCGTGGAGGGTCCCGGGGTCCCGGGTGAAGGCGTTGGCGACGGAGGGCACCGGCGCGACCAGCTCCAGCCGGGCCCGCACCGCGGCGGCGCGGCGCTCGTACTCCGTCAGGCCCGCCTCGTCGGGGGCGCGGAACTCGACCAGCAGGGCGGTGGTGTCCTTCGGCAGGAGGGCCCAGTCGGCGGGGACGCCGGCGACGCTGACGGAGGCGCGCAGGGTGTTGCCGTCCATCACCTCGACGGCGCGGGCGCCCGCCTCGTTGAACAGCGGTACGGCGGCGGCAGCGGCGGGCAGCGAGGGGAAGAACAGCAGCGCACCGCAGGCGTGCCGGTCCAGGGGGAGGGTGTCGAAGACGAGCTCGGCGAGGAAGCCGAGGGTGCCCTCGGAGCCGACCATCAGTCCGCGCAGGACCTCCACGGGGGTGGCGCCGTCCAGGTAGGCGTCGAGGCGGTAGCCGGTGGTGTTCTTGATCGCGTACTTGGCCCGGATCCGGGCGACGAGCTCCGGGTCGGCCTCGATCTCCCGTTTGATCTCCATGAGGCCGCGGCAGAGGGCGGGCTCGGCGCGGGCCAGCTCCTCGTCGGCCAGCGGGTCGGCGGTGTCCACGACGGTGCCGCCGGGCAGCACGAAGGTCAGCGAGGACAGCGTCCGGTACGCGTTCCTGCTGGTCCCCGCGGTCATGCCGGAGGAGTTGTTGGCGACGACCCCGCCGAGGGTGCAGGCGACGGCGCTGGCCGGGTCGGGGCCGAGGACGCGGCCGTGCCGGGCGAGGGCGGCATTGGCCCGGGCCACGGTGGTGCCCGGCAGGATCCGGGCCCGGCGCCCGCCGTCCAGGACCTCGATGCCGGACCAGTGGCGGCGTACGTCGACGAGGATGTCCTCGCCCTGGGCCTGGCCGTTGAGCGAGGTCCCGGCGGCCCGGAAGACGACCTCGCGGTCGTGCCCGTGGGCGTACGACAGGACCGCGGAGACGTCGTCGAGGTCCTCCGCGACCACCACCACCTGAGGAACGAACCGGTAGGGCGAGGCGTCGGAGGCGTAGCGGACCAGGTCGGAGGCCTTCCACAGCACCTTGTCGGCGCCCAGCAGCTCCGTCAGGTCGCCGCGCAACGGCTCGGGCGTGCCGCCGGCCCGCCACTCGGGCAGGCGGTCGGGGGAGGGGCCGCCGATGCCGTGCGGGCGCAGGGCCCCCGGCTTCGGTTCCAGCAGCGGCATGCGCGACCCCTTGCTCCTCGGCCCGTCAGCAGTGGCGCCCCTCCGGGGCGTCCGTGAGGGCGGCCAGCAGGCCGCCGAGCAGGTCCCGCTGCCCGGCGGTCAACGGAGCCAGGATCTCCTCTGCGGCGTCGGTTCGCGCGCTTCGCAGCCGGCGCAGCGTGGCGCGTCCCGTGTCGGTCAGCTCGATCCGTATGACCCGCCGGTTCGCCGGGTCGGGGGCGCGGCGCACGCACCCTGCCGCTTCCAGCCCGTCGACCAGGGTCGTCACGGCGCGGGGCACGACCTCCAGGCGGGCCGCGAGATCCGCCATCCGGGGAGGCTGTTCACCGTCGGAGTACGAGACCGTGCGCAGCAGCCTGCTCTGGGCGGGAGTGATGCCCAGCGGCTCCAGATGGCGCTTCTGGATCCGGTGGAGCCGGCGGGTCAGCCGCAGCAGCTGCTCGGCGAGCACGCCGTCTGTGCTGTCGGTCTCGGAAGCGGTGCTCATACTGGGAACAGTAGCAGGACCGGACTCATTGTGAACATAGGTAACAATGACCTATGCTCTCCTTACCCGCCGGGAGTCCGAGTCCCGTCTTAAGGAGGCCCATGCGCTCCGAAGAACCGAACTGGACGCCATCGAAGGAATCCCTCGACCCCCGCCGCCCCGGCCCCGGGGAGCGGCCGCGCGAACTGCGCCGGATCGTGGGCCTCTTCCGGCCCTACCGCGGCCGACTGGCCGCCGTGGGTCTCCTCGTCTGCGCGTCCTCGCTAGTCGGCGTCGCCTCGCCGTTCCTGCTCAAGGAGATCCTGGACGTCGCCATCCCCGAGGGCCGTACCGGGCTGCTCAGCCTGCTGGCGCTCGGCATGATCCTCATCGCGGTCGTCACCAGCGTCTTCGGCGTCCTGCAGACGCTGATATCCACCACGGTCGGCCAGCGCGTCATGCACGACCTGCGCACGGCCGTCTACGCCCAGCTCCAGCGGATGCCCCTGGCCTTCTTCACCCGCACCCGCACCGGCGAGGTGCAGTCCCGGATAGCCAACGACATCGGCGGCATGCAGGCGACCGTGACCTCGACGGCGACCTCGCTCGTCTCCAACCTCACGGCCGTCGTCGCCACCGTCGTGGCCATGCTCGCGCTCGACTGGCGGCTCACCCTCGTCTCGCTGCTCCTGCTGCCCCTCTTCGTGTGGATCAGCCGACGGGTCGGCCGCGAGCGCAAGAGGATCACCTTCCAGCGGCAGAAGCAGATGGCAGCCATGGCCGCGACGGTGACGGAGTCGCTGTCGGTGAGCGGCATCCTCCTCGGCCGGACGATGGGTCGCGCCGACTCGCTCACCCGCTCCTTCTCCGACGAGTCCGAGAAGCTCGTCGCCCTCGAAGTGCGCTCCAGCATGGCCGGGCGCTGGCGGATGTCCACCATCGGCATCGTCATGGCCGCCATGCCGGCGCTCATCTACTGGGCCGCCGGCATAGCCCTGCAGACCGGTGCCCCCTCCCTCTCCGTGGGGACGCTCGTCGCCTTCGTCACGCTCCAGCAGGGCCTGTTCCGGCCCGCCGTGAGCCTGTTGTCGACCGGCGTGCAGATCCAGACCTCCCTCGCCCTGTTCGCGCGCATCTTCGAGTACCTCGACCTGCCCGTGGACATCACCGAGCGAGAGGACCCCGTACGCCTGGAGCGGGCCAAGGGTGAGGTGCGCCTGGAGGACGTGCACTTCGCGTACGACACCGAGAACGGGCCCACGCTGACGGGGATCGACATCACCGTCCCGGCCGGCGGCTCCCTCGCCGTGGTCGGCCCGACCGGCTCCGGCAAGAGCACCCTGAGCTACCTCGTGCCCCGGTTGTACGACGTCACGGGCGGACGGGTCGCCCTGGACGGGGTGGATGTGCGCGACCTCGACTTCGACTCGCTGGCCCGGTCCATCGGCGTGGTCTCCCAGGAGACCTACCTCTTCCACGCCTCGGTCGCGGACAACCTGCGCTTCGCCAAACCCGACGCCACCGACGAGGAGATCGCCGAAGCGGCCCGCGCCGCCCAGATCCACGACCACATCGCATCCCTGCCCGACGGGTACGACACCCTGGTGGGCGAGCGCGGCTACCGTTTCTCCGGCGGCGAGAAGCAGCGCCTGGCCATCGCCCGCACCATCCTGCGCGACCCGCCGGTGCTGATCCTCGACGAGGCCACCAGCGCCCTCGACACCCGGACGGAGCACGCCGTGCAGCGGGCCATCGACAGGCTCTCCGCGGGGCGCACCACGATCACCATCGCGCACCGGCTCTCCACCGTCCGCGACGCCGACCAGATCGTCGTCCTCGACAGGGGCTGCATAGCCGAACGCGGTACGCACGAGGAACTGCTGGCGGTCGGCGGCCGGTACGCCGCCCTGGTCCAGCGGGATCGCGAGGCCGCCCATGCCCACCCGCCCACACCGGAACCGGAACGTGTGATCGTATGACGGATGCAGGGGCGTGGTGCCGCGAATATGGTGGTTCGCGGGGTAGCGTGCCCGCATGCGTGATGAGTTCCGGCCGCCACGGCGTCGTTACCGGCTCACCCGCCGGGGACGTCTGGCGCTTTTCCTCGGCATACTGATCGTGATCGGGACGGCCGTCACCCTCGGACCGCTGCTGCGGGACGAGGAGGCCCAGGCCCCCGAGAAGTCGCGGATGCTGCTCATCTCCGAAGGCTGGCGCGCCCCTCAGGTCTACGCGGCCATCGACCGCGCGCTGGAACTCCCGGCCGGCTCCGCGGAGGCGGCGGCCGCCACGGCCGAACTGGCCCTGCCCGCCGAGGCGAAGGGCAACCCGGAGGGCTTCCTGTTCCCGGCCTCGTACCCCGTGACCTCCCGGACGACGGCCGCCGAGCTGCTCGCCCGCATGGTGCGGACGGCCAACGAGAAGCTCGGCACGCGCGCCGTCGTCGACGGCGCCAAGGCGCACGGGTTGACCCCGTACCAGACGGCCACCCTCGCCAGCATCATCGAGGCCGAGGCCGACACCCGCACCGACATGGGCAAGGTCGCCCGTGTCGTGCACAACCGGCTGGCGCGGTCGATGCCGTTGCAGATGGACTCCACCATCAACTACGCGCTGAACCGCCGCACGGTCGACATCAAGTTCAGCGACACGCGCATCGACCACCCCTTCAACACCTACCGCCGCCAGGGACTGCCGCCGACGCCGATCGACAGCCCCGGGCTGCAGGCGATGGCGGCGGCCGTGGCGCCGACGCCCGGCGACTGGCTGTACTTCGTCACGGTCAAGCCGGGGGACACCCGCTTCTCGGCGACGTACGAGGCACACAAGAGGCACGTAGCGGACTTCAACCGCGCCCGCGCAGCCGCAGCAGCCGCAGGAGCGCCCCGGTAGGCCCCCCGCACGGCCGGACCCCGCCGTCCCGCCGGCCCGTCGCCCCGTCAGGCTCCGGCCGGTGCGAGCGCATCCCGGGACTCCGCGGCGCCGCCCTGCGCCTCGCGGGCCAGGAGGCGGCGGATCTCGCGGACCGCCGCGCCGCCCGCCCGGTTGGCGCCGATCGTCGACGCCGACGGGCCGTACCCGACCAGGTGGACCCGTTCGTCGCGGACCGCGCGGGTGCCGTCGAGGCGGATCCCGCCGCCCGGTTCCCGCAGCCGCAGCGGGGCCAGGTGGTCGACGGCCGCCCGGAACCCCGTCGCCCACAGGATCACGTCGGCCTCCACCTGTCGACCGTCCGCCCAGGCCACACCCGTCGGCGTGATCCGCTCGAACATGGGCCTGCGGTCCAGCACGCCCGAGGCGATCCCGTCCCGCACGGCCTCGTTCAGCGGCAGTCCGGTCACGCTCACCACGCTCTGCGGCGGCAGCCCCTGCCGCACCCGCTCGTCGACCAGGGCCACGGCCGCCCGGCCCTCCGCCTCCCCGAAGCTCCCGTCGCGGAACACCGGGGGCCGCCGGGTCACCCAGGTCGTCGCGGCCGCCACCTGCGCGATCTCCAGCAGGTGCTGCACCGCCGAGGTGCCGCCGCCCACCACGACCACCCGGGCTCCGGCGAACGCCTGCGGCCCCGGGTAGTCCGCCGTGTGCAGCTGACGCCCCCGGAAGGACTCCCGGCCCGGGTAACGCGGCCAGAACGGCCGGTCCCAGGTGCCGGTGGCGTTGATCAGTGCCCGCGCCGACCAGACGCCCGCCGAGGACTCCACCCGCAGCCGCCCGCCGGCCCCCTCCCGGACGGCGGTCACGTGCACGGGACGGCGCACGTCCAGGCCGAACCGCCGCTCGTACGCGGTGAAGTACTCGCCGATCACCGCCGACGACGGCCGCAGCGGGTCGGCGTCCACGAGCTCCATGCCGGGCAGCGCGTGCATGCCGTGCACCTTGCCGTACGTCAGGGAGGGCCAGCGGAACTGCCAGGCGCCGCCCGGGCGGGGCGCGTGGTCGAGGACCACGTGGTCGATGCCCGCCCGTGCCAGGTGGTAGGCGCCGGACAGGCCCGCCTGCCCGGCGCCCACGACCACCACGTCGACCTCCGTGCCGGCGCCCCCGCCCGTGGCGGATCCGGGGCCGGTCGTCTCCCGCGTCAGTTCGTTCACGGTTCTACCAACTCGGGCGGGCGCCGGGATCTTCCCGGCCCGCCTCAGCCCGCCCGGCCCCGTCAGGGCCGCCGCAGTGCTGCCGGCACCGGCCCGGCCGGCTGGAGCGTCAGCCCCGGGAACACCGCGACCGGCTCGGGGCCGCTGTCCAGGTGGAAGCGCTGTGCCAGCACCGCCAGCACGAGCACGGCCTCCACCAGCGCGAACCGGGCGCCCAGGCAGGCCCGCGGCCCGCCGCCGAAGGGGATCCAGGCCTCCTCCACCGCCAGCGGCCCGGCGTCCGCGTCCCACCGCTCCGGGCGGAAGGCGCCCGGGTCCGGGAACCAGCGCGGGTCGCGGTGCATCGACCACGGGCTGGTCCACACCGCGGTCCCCGCGGGCACGCTCCGCCCGCCGATCGACGCCGCGTCCCCGGCGACCGCCTAGATCAGCCAGACCGGCGGGTACATCCGCAGCGTCTCCTTGACCACCTGCCGGGTCCAGACCAGCCGCTCGTAGTCCTCGTACGCGGGCAGCCGCCCGCCGAGCACCCGGCCCAGCTCCTCCGTCAGCCGGGCCCGCGCCCCGGGGGCCGCCGACAGCAGCTGCCAGGCCCAGGTCAGGGTGGTCGACGTGGTCTCGTGCCCGCCGATGTACAGCGTGATCGACTCGTCCCGCAGCTCCTTGCGCGACAGCGGGCCGCCGTGTTCGTCGCGGGCGGCCAGCAGCCGGCTCAGCAGGTCGTCCCGCTCCGCCCCGCGGGCCGAGGCCGCTTCGTGCTCCCGGATCACGTGCGCGATCTCCCGGTCCAGGACGTCCACGGCCCGGCGCATCCGCCGCCGGCCCGGGGTCCGGACCCAGGGCGGCAGGAACAGCGTCAGACCGCGGAACTCGGCGCCCAGCTCGCGCTGGGCCGTGGCCATGGCCGCGCTGATCGGCGCCTCCCGGCCGGCCGCGTCGCTCCCGAACAGGGTGCGCACCGCTATCCGCTGGGTGAGCCCGGCCATCTCCCGGTGCACGTCGACGCGCCCGCCCTCGGCCCAGTCGCGGACCAGCGCGTCGGCGCACTCCACCATCGTGGCGGCGTACGAGCGCACCTGCCGCGGGCGCACGGCCGGCTGCACCAGCGCCCGCTTGCGCCGCCAGTCCGCACCGGTGGCGACGACGACACCGTCCCCGAGCAGTTGGTGGACGGCCCAGCCCAGCTCCGTCGGCCGGAACGTCTTCTCCACGGAGCCGAGCAGCTCGCCGGCGTGCTCGGGCCGGGAGACCAGGACGTTGCGCTGCGGGCCGAGGGCCCACGGCACCCAGTCGCCGTACCCGTCGCGCAGTAACTCGAAGAAGGCCAGGGGATCCCGGGCGAAGGCCGGCAGGTTCCCGATGAAGGGCCACCGGCGCGGTCCGCGCTCGGTGCCCGGGGGCAGCAGGGTGGCGGTCACGCCCCGCATGGTCGCAGCGCCCCGCCCGCCCCGCCAGGCCCCGTGCGCCACGGACCGTGCGCCACGGACCGTGCGCCACGGTCCGCGCCGGACGGTCCGCGCCGAACGTACCGCCGGACGGGAGGTCGAGGCCGTCAGGGGGTGCGGGCCGCCCGCCCCACGGCCTCGACCAGCGGCAGCAGGCGGTGGGCCACCCGCTCCCGCAGCGCCACCTCGGTACGGGTCCGGACCACCCCCGGGAGCCGGATCAGCCGCTGGATCACGTCCTCCAGGTGGGCGTTGTCGCGGGCCGCGACCCGGGTCAGCAGGTCACCGCCGCCGGTTATCGAGAACGCCTCGATGATCTCGGGAACCTCCGCCAGCGCCTCGCCGACCTCGTCCAGGTGTCCCTGGGTCACCTCGATGTGCACGAAGGCCAGCACCGGATGGCCGAGCGCGGCGGGGGAGAGCACCGGGCCGGTCCCGGTGATCACACCGGTGCGCTCCAGCCGGTCGAGCCGGGCCTGGAGGGTGCCGCGGGCGACCCCGAGGATCCGGGCGTACTCGCGGACGCTGGTGCGCGGCTGTTCGATCAACAGGCGCAGAATCCGGGTGTCGAGCTCGTCCACCGCCATGTCGCGACTGTACCAATGGCACAGTGCCGACCGGTCGGCGCCGACCGGTGCCGACCGCTTCGTCCGCGAACGCCCGGCATCCGTGCGTTCGTGCACCGGTGCATCCGGACACCGGGGCCTGCCCGAATCCCGTACGGGGCAGGAGCCGAGGGGCGGAAAAGCGAAAGGGAACCCATGAGCGGTCTGAACTGCCTGGTCACCGGGGCCACCGGCTACATCGGCGGCCGGCTGGTGCCCGAACTCCTCGACGCCGGCCACCGGGTCCGCTGCCTGGCCCGGTCCCCGGAGAAGCTGCGCGACCACCCCTGGGCGGGCCGCACCGAGATCGCCCGGGGCGACGCCGGCGACGAGGACTCCGTCGCGGCGGCCCTGGACGGCATCGACGTCGCCTACTACCTCGTCCACGCCCTCGGCGGCGGAACCGGATTCGAGGAACGCGACCGCGCCACCGCCCGCATCTTCGCCGAACGGGCCCGCGCCGCGGGCGTCCGCCGCATCGTCTACCTGGGCGGCCTCACCCCGGCCGGCATCCCCGTGCACGCGCTCTCCGCGCACCTGCGCTCCCGCGCCGAGGTCGGCGGCATCCTGCTCGCCTCCGGCGTGCCGACGACCGTCCTGCGCGCCGCCGTGATCATCGGCTCCGGCTCCGCGTCCTTCGAGATGCTGCGCTACCTCACCGAACGGCTGCCCGTCATGGTCACCCCCAGCTGGGTCGGCACCCGCGTCCAGCCCATCGCCGTCCGCGACGTCCTGCGCTACCTCGTCGGCAGCGCCACCATGCCGGCCGGGGTCAGCCGCGCCTTCGACATCGGCGGCCCCGACGTGGTCACGTACGAGGAGATGATGCACCGCTACGCCGCCGTGGCCCAGCTCCCCCCGCGGTTCATCCTGCGCGTGCCGATGCTGACCCCGGGCCTGTCCAGCCATTGGATCGGGCTGGTCACGCCGGTGCCGCGGGCCCTGGCCCGGCCGCTCGCCGAGTCGCTGCGCCACGAGGTGGTCTGCGCCGAGCACGACATCGCCCGGTGGGTCCCCGATCCGCCGGGTACCCCGATCGGCCTGGACCGGGCCCTGGAGCTCGCCCTGCAGCGGGTACGGGAGGCCCGGGTCACCACCCGCTGGTCCTCCGCCGGCGTGCCCGGAGCCCCGAGCGACCCGCTGCCCACCGACCCCGACTGGGCGGGCGGCAGCCTCTACACCGACCGGCGGGAACTCGCCGTCGAGGCCTCGCCCGGCGCCCTGTGGCGGGTGGTCGAGGGCATCGGCGGTGAGAACGGCTGGTACTCCTTCCCGCTGGCCTGGGCGGTACGGGGCTGGCTGGACCGGCTCGTCGGGGGCGTCGGCATCCGCCGCGGCCGGCGGGACGCGGCCCGGCTGCGGGTGGGCGACTCCCTGGACTTCTGGCGGGTGGAGGAGATCGAGCCGGGCCGGCTGCTGCGGCTGCGCGCCGAGATGCGGCTGCCGGGACTGGCCTGGCTGGAGATGTACGCGGAGCCGGCCGGCACGGCCGGCTGTGCACGCTACCGGCAGCGGGCCCTGTTCCACCCCCACGGACTGCTCGGGCACCTCTACTGGTGGAGCGTGTCCCCGTTCCACGCCGTGGTCTTCGGCGGCATGGCCCGCAACATCGCCCGCGCCGCACAGCGCCTGGACGGCGAGGCGGCGACCGCATCCGCCGCACCCGTACCGGCCGAAGTACCGGACGACAGCCGCCCCGCGGAGCACGGGCGGCCCTGAAGCGGAGCGAGCACACATGGCGGAGCGAGCACACATGAACGTCGCGGTGGTCCTGTACACCTCCGACCTGCGCCTGCACGACCATCCGCCGCTGCGCGCGGCCCTGTCGTCCTGCGACCGCGTGGTGCCGCTCTTCGTCCGGGACCCCGCCGTCGACGCCGCCGGCTTCGCCGCCCCCAACCGGCTCGCCTTCCTCGCCGACTGCCTCGCCGACCTCGACGCGGCCCTGCGCGAGCGCGGCGGGCGCCTCGTACTGCGCTCCGGCGACACCGTCGACGAGGTCTGCGCCCTCGTCCGCGAGCAGGACGCCGACGAGGTCCACATGGCGGCCGGGGTCAGCGGCTACGCGCGCGCCCGCGAGGAGCGGCTGCGCACCGCCCTGGAAGCGGAGGGCCGCCGTCTCTACGCCCACGAGGCGGTGGTCACGGCCGCCGCACCGGGCTCCCTGGTCCCCGCCGGCTCCGACCACTTCGCCGTGTTCACCCCCTACTTCCGCCGCTGGGCCGACGTCCCGCTGCGCCGGGTCCTGGCGGCCCCGCGGTCGGTGCCCGTGCCCGACGGGATCGGCTCCGACCCGCTGCCCCGGCGGCTGGCCGTCGCCGGGGTCTCCCCCGGGCTCGCGCGGGGCGGCGAGCGCGAGGCCCGTACGCTGCTGAGCCGCTGGCTGAACGGGAGACTCGCCCGCTACGAGGACCTCCACGACGACCTGGCCGGCGACGCCACCTCCCGCCTCTCCCCGCACCTGCACTTCGGCACGCTCTCGGCCACCGAGGCCGTCCAGCGCGCCCGCGCCGCGGGCGGCCCCGGCGGCGAGGCCTTCGTCCGGCAGCTGTGCTGGCGCGACTTCCACCACCAGGTGCTCGCCGCCCGCCCCGAGACCGCCGCCCGGGACTATCGCGGCCGCGGGGACCGCTGGCGCACCGGGACGGCCGCCGAGGAGGAGACCGAGGCGTGGAAGGAGGGCCGCACCGGCTATCCGGTGGTCGACGCGGCCATGCGCCAGCTCCGCCACGAGGGCTGGATGCACAACCGCGGCCGGCTGCTCACCGCGAGTTTCCTCACCAAGACCCTGTACGTGGACTGGCGGGTCGGCGCCCGGTACTTCCTCGACCTCCTCGTGGACGGCGACCTCGCCAACAACCAGCTCAACTGGCAGTGGGTGGCCGGCACGGGCACCGACACCCGGCCCAACCGGGTCCTCAACCCGGTCCGCCAGGGCCTCCGCTTCGACCCCGAGGGCCACTACGTGCACCGCTGGGTGCCGGAGCTCGCCGGACTCGACGCCCCGCGGCTGCACGAGCCCTGGCGGCTCCCCGGCCTGGAGCGGGCCCGGTACGACTATCCCGACCCCGTGGTCGAACTCGCCGACGGCCTCGACCGGTTCCGCCGGGGACGGGGAGTCGAATGACCGTCCCGCACCGCCACCACTGCCGCCGCCTTCGCCGCGCTCCTGTCTCCGGGCGCCGCCCCGCAGCCGTATCGTGAGCGGCGTGGACAGCGCGCCCCCACCACCGAACGCGGCGACACCGCCACCGAACGCGGCGCCCCCGCCATCGGGTGCGGCCACACCGTCCCTGCGCGCGGCCGTACCGCCGCAGGACCCGTCCGCCGCCCTGAGCACCGGCGCCGTGGCCCGCCGCCTCGGCGTGTCCCCGACGACGGTCCGCTCCTGGGAGCGCCGGTACGCCATCGGCCCCGCCCAGCGCGAGGACGGCCGGCACCGCCGCTGGACCCCGCAGGACATCGCCCGGCTGGAACTGATGTGCCGGCTCACCGCGCAGGGAGTCCCCCCGGCGGAGGCCGCCCGCACCGCCCGCGCCGGCGCCCCCGGCCGGCCCGGGCGGACCGCGCCGGCTGCCGGCCCGCCCGCAGCCCCGCCGCCCGGGGCCCTGCTCCCGGCCCCGGGCGGCGGCCCCGGCGGGGTGCTGCCCCTGGGAACGGTCCGCCCCGAGTGCCGGGGCCTGTCCCGGGCCGCCGTACGCCTGGACGCGCCGGCGGTGGCCGACCGGCTGGAGGCGGCCCTGGCCGAGCACGGCCTGGTCACCGCCTGGGAGGAGGTCATGGCACCGGCCCTGCACGCCGTCGGCCGCAAATGGGCCACGGCCGGCGAGCGCTACGTGGAGGTCGAGCACCTGCTGTCCTGGCACATCTCCGGGGCCCTGCACCGGATCCGCCCACGGCCCGCTCCGCCGCGCACCCCGCCCGTCCTGCTGGCCTGCGTCCCCGGCGAACAGCACACCCTCCCCATCGAGGCCCTGACCGCGGCCCTCGGCGAACGGGGCGTGCCCACCCGGATGTTCGGTGCGGCCGTGCCCGCCGAAGCCCTGCACGACGCCGTGCGGCGCACCGGCCCGCGGGCCGTCGTGCTGTGGGCCCAGTCCCGCACCACCGCCGACCGCGCCCTCGCCCGCTCGGTGGCCGGCATCGAATGGGGCCTGCGCGGCGCCCGCACCCACTCGGCGCTGCTCCTCGCCGGGCCCGGCTGGGACGCCGGCCCGGCCGTGCCGCACACCGGGCGGCTGCTCGGACTGCGCTCGGCGCTGGAGCTCATCGCCCCGCCGGTACCGCCTCCGGGAGGGTCCGCCGCAACCGGACCAGGGCCCGGCGCATATGGCTCTTGACGGTGCCGAGGGGCAGCCCCGTGCGGTCCGCGATCTGCGTCTGGGTGAGGTCCCCGTAGAAGGCCAGCCGCAGCACCTGCTGCTGCGCCGACGGCAGCCGGGCCAGCTCCCGGAGGACGAGGAGCCGGTCCACCGCCCGCTCCGCCTCCCCGAGGGGCGCGCTCCCCGGCCCGTCGGCCGCCCCGGGGGCCGCCCGGGCCGCGGCGGCCGTCGCACGGGCCCGCCGGGTCCGGGCGTCCAGGGCGTCCGCGACCTTGTGCCGGGTGATCCCGGTCAGCCACGCCCCGAAGCCGCCGGGCCCCGGCCGGTAGCGGCCCCGGCCCCGCCAGGCCGCGAGGAACACCTGCTGGGTGATGTCCTCGGCCTCCCGCTCGTCGCCCAGGCACCGGTGGGCGAGGGCGTGGACCAGGGGCCTCCAGCGCCGGTACACCGCCTCCACACAGCGCTCGTCGCCCGCCGCGAACCCGGCGGCGAGCCACTCCTCCCGCTCCACTGCGTCCATGCACCGAGCCTCGCGAGCACCCCGCCCGCCCGGCCACTCGCAGCGATTCCGCATCGAATCGGCAGCGGCGCGTGCCGGACCGGCCGGCGACGGCCCGACCGGCTATCGTCCGGAGGGTGAGTGACCTGCTGCTGGTGAGGCACGGCGAGACCGAGTGGAGTGCCACGGGCCGGCACACCGGCCGCACCGACGTCCCGCTGACCGCCGACGGCGCCGACCAGGCCGTCTCCCTGGCCCCGTACTTCCTGGACCGGCAGCCGGCGCTGGTGCTGACCAGCCCGCTGCGCCGGGCCGTCGCCACCGCCCGCCTCGCCGGGCTGACCGCCGACGCCTCCGACCCCGACCTCTGCGAATGGGACTACGGCGGCTACGAGGGCGTCACCACCGAGGAGATCCGGCGCACCCGGCCGGACTGGTCCCTCTGGCGGGACGGGGTCCCGCCCGGCGACGCCGGGCACCCCGGCGAGGACGCGGCCCGGGTCGGTGCCCGTGCGGACCGCGTCCTCGCCCGGGTGGCCCCCGTCCTCGCCGCGGACGGCGGCGACGCCGTCCTCGTCGCGCACGGCCACCTCCTGCGCGTCCTGACCGCCCGCTACCTGGGGCTGCCCCCGCAGGACGGCCGGCTCTTCCTGCTGCGCACGGGCACCGTCAGCGAGCTGTCCACCGAGCACGGGCTGCCGGTGATCTCCGGCTGGAACACCCGCCCCTGAGCAGCGCGGGCCCGGGTCACCACGTCGGCGGCCCGGCCGATCATGTGCGCGTGCTCGACGACGTCGTCCGCCGCCTCCGCCGTGGTCCGCGCCGCGAACTCCGCCCGGTGCGCACCCAGGAAGGCGACGAGGGACCGGGCGGACTGCAGCAGCAGCCGGTCCGGGTCGCGCCGGGTGCCGGGCCGGGCGTGCGCCAGCACCTCCGGGCCGCCGAAGTCCGCGACGCGCTCCGGCGCCACCCGGGCCAGGGACGAGGCGACGGCCTCGACCGAATCGCCGCACAGCTGCGGACCGATGTCCGCGAACCGCACCTGCCGCTCGGGCGGCGCACCCCGGTTGTGGGCCCGCATCCACTCGACCACGTCGAGCACCTCCTCGGTGCGCCAGGTCCAGAAACCCAGCCGGGCGATGAGCCGGGCCGGGTCCCCGGGCCCGCCGCGCACGTACGCGTCCACGGCGCGGGCGGCGGACTCGCCGGCCTCCATGGCCAGGACCGTGCACCCCGCCTCCCGCACCAGGAATTCCAGCACGCGGTGCTTGAGCCGGAAGAACTCCCGGGTTCCGTACGTGGATTCGCCCAGGCCCACCACCCGCATGTCCCGCAGCGCGCCGCGCAGCGGGGCGAGGTCCTCGTACGGGCGCCGGGATCCAGGGCGCCCAGGGTCCGGGCGTGTGCGATCAGCCAGTCCGTCATGCCGTCGGGCACGGCGGCGCCCCCTCCCTCGCCCGCGCGGCTGCGCGGGCGGTCGGCCTCCCCGTTCGGGGGTTCGCGTTCCCGTAAGGATGCGTGTTCGGCCGAGGTGAGGGCGGGCTGCCGCCCCTCCACGCCCCCCGAGAGGCCCGGACGCCGGACACCCCCCCAATGGCCTCCGCATGGCCGATGAAACGCCGCTTCCACTGGGCCAATGGCCCAGTGCCACGAGGCTCGTTTGAGCCGTCGGGCCGGGAGGTGGTTATCTGTGTCGTATCCATGTACTTGCGGCGCCGCGCAGCGCCGGGCGGCAACGAGGCCGGTCCGGAGCGCGGCGCCTTCGCCGTGCGCGCGCACCCGCCCACCACCCCCGGGCGGACGCCGGGCCGGCGCGCACCACCGTGAGGGGGCGGCACACCGCCGTGAAGAGGATGTTCGTGGCTCCGGACCCGGGGCTCCTGAGACTGCGGAACTCGCTGCGGGCCGTGATCGGCGTCGGCCTCGCCGTGGCGGTGGCCGAACTGTCCGGTCTCTCCCTCACCGCGTCCATCACCGGCGGCCTGGCCGCCCTGCTCGCGCTCTTCACCGTGCTCGACGCAGGCGTGGGCGCGCAGCGCCTGACGACCGCGCTGCTGCCCGTCGCCGGGTTCCCCGTCCTGGCCCTGGCCACCACCCTGCACGGCGTGCCCCACCTCCGCGACGCCGCCTTCCTGGCCGTCGTCTTCGCCGGGGTCTACGCCCGCCGTTTCGGACCCCGCGGGCACGCCCTCGGGATCTTCGGCTTCATGATGTTCTTCGTCACGCAGTTCCTGCACGCCGTCCCCGCCCAGCTGCCCGAGCTGTACGCCGCCGTCGGCCTGGCCCTGCTGTCCGCCGCCGCGGTGCGGTTCGTGCTGTGGCCCATCGAGCGGCGCACCCCGCCCCCGCCCGCGCCGCCCGCCCTGCCCGGCACCGGCCTGGCCCGGCCGACCACGCGGCAGGCCTTCCAGGCCACCGCCGCCTGCGCCTTCGCCCTCGCCGTCGGCCAGGCGCTCTCCGAAGACCGCTGGTACTGGGCCGTCGGCACCGCCTGGTGGATCTTCGTCAACACCGCCTCCCGCGGCGAGACCCTCGTCCGCGGCTTCCGCCGGGTCCTGGGCACCGTCCTCGGCATCGCCGCCGGACTGCTGATCGCCGTACCGCTGCACGGCGCCCCCGCGCCCACCGCCGCGCTCGTCGCCGTGTGCGTCTTCGGCATCTTCTACACGGCCGCCCCCTCCTACTCGTGGATGATGTTCTTCGTCACCGTCATGGCGGGCCTGCTGTACGGGCTCCTCGGGGTCCTGCACCCCGGGCTGCTGCTCCTGCGCTTCCAGGAGACCGCCGTCGGTGCGCTCGGCGCCGCCCTCGCCGTGGCCCTGGTCCTCCCGGTGACCACCCACGCCGCCAACGACGCCTGGATCCAGCGGGCCCTGTACTGCGTACGCGCCGCCACCGCGGCCGCCCTCGACCGGCTCGCCGGCGACCCCGCGGCCGACCCCGCCCCGCACGCCGCCGAACTGGAGCTGCTCCTGGGCCGGGCCCGTGCGGCCCTCGCCCCGCTCGTCCACCCGCTGAGCCCGCTGCGCGCCCGCAAGGCCCGCGCCCGGCAGGTCCTCGCGCTGCTCGACGACTGCGCCCGCGAGGTGCGCGGGCTGGTGGCCGTAGCCGCCGACCCGCAGGCCTCGCACGACGCCCGGCTGGCCGCCGCCTGCTGGCGGGTGGAGGCGGCGGTGGAGGCGCTGACCGCGGCCGAGGGCACGGCCGGACCCAACCCGCCGGCCGACCCGCGGCCCGCCGCCGCGGAGCCCGCCCTCGTCCACCTGCACGGCCTGGAGCACGCCCTGGTGGCCCTCCACGCCCCGCTGCGCACCGATCCGCGGGCACCGCTCGTCATCTCGGCCTGACCGGCCGACGGGGATCGTACGCCGGATCCTTTCGCCCCCGCAGCGCCTTCGTCCGAGGATCACCCGGTGGAGTGTTCCGGCCACGTAGACGTCACCCGGTTGACCTGCGGCATGTACAACGGGTGATTGTTCACCGCACATTCATGCGGCACGTACAGGGTGGATCTGTCCGGACAGGGGGTAACGGCCCGGGATGGAAATACTTCGGGAACGCTCGACCACGGACCAGGTGTGGCAAGCGGCAGAGGAGTTCGTCCTGCTCTTCCATCGGGAGAATCCGCAGGCCGGGGACGCCCGCCGGCGGCTCGCCGACGTCCGGGCCGAGCTCGCGGACACCGGCACCTACCGGCACACCGCGCAGGAGCTGGCCCACGGGGCCCGGGTCGCCTGGCGCAACAGCAACCGCTGCATAGGCCGGCTGTACTGGAACTCGCTGCGCGTCCGTGACCGCCGCGGCCTGACCGACGCCGACGCCGTCGCCGCAGAATGCTTCCAGCACCTGCGCGAGGCCACCAACGGCGGCCGGGTCAGACCCACCATCACCGTATTCGCCCCGGACGCCCCGGACCGCCCCGGCCCGCTGATCTGGAGCGAACAGCTGGTCCGGTACGCCGGCTACGGCGACCACCCGTCGATCACCGTCGGCGACGCCCGCAACGCCCCCCTCACCGGCGCCCTGCGCGCCCTCGGCTGGAACGGCGGCGCCGGCACCCCCTTCGACCTGCTGCCGCTGGTCGTCCAGGGGGTCGACGACAAGCCCCGCTGGTTCGACACCCCGGCCGACGCCGTGATGGAGGTGCCGATCGAGCATCCGGACGACCCCGGCTGGGCGGACTGGGGGCTGCGCTGGCACGCCGTTCCGGCCATTTCCAACATGTGCCTGGAGATCGGCGGGATCCACTACCCGGCCGCGCCGTTCAACGGCTGGTACATGGGCACCGAGATCGGCGCCCGCAACCTCGCCGACACGGACCGGTACAACCTGCTCCCCGCGGTCGGCCGCCGCCTGGGCCTCGACACCTCCAGCGACCGCTCGCTGTGGAAGGACCGCGCCCTCGTCGAGCTCAACCGGGCCGTGCTGCACTCCTTCGACCGGGCGGGGGTCACCATCGCCGACCACCACGGCGAGTCCCGGCGGTTCCTCGCCCACATGCAGCGGGAGGAGCGCAAGGGCCGTGAGGTGGGGGCGGACTGGTCCTGGATCGTGCCGCCGATCTCGGGCGCCGCGACCCCGGTCTTCCACCGCACGTACGAGGACCGGCCGAGTGCGACGACGTACGTGCACCACGTGGGCGCGGTGGAACGCGCCCAGGGCCGGGATTTGGTCTAGACCTTCTGTTACCGTCGCTCCGGAGGCATCCGGAACGGCGGAGAGGGGCACCCCGTGAACGGCACGGACGGCACGCAGGGCGTGGACGGCACGCGGCGCGTGGACGGCACGCACGGAGCGGAACGCTCCGGAGGCCGCGGGCTGCGCGTCCACATCGGCTCGTTCACCTCGGGAGGCGGCCGTGGCATCACCACCGCGGCCGTCGACCCCCGCACCGGGGCGCTGACCCTGCTGTCCGCCACCGACGAGCTCGCCGACCCCTCCTACCTCGCCCTCGACCACGGCACCGGCGTGCTCTACGCCGTCAGCGAGACCGAGCACGGGGCGGTCGCCGCCTTCCGGCCCGCCGGCGGCGGCCTCACCGCCCTCGGCCCCGCCGTCCCGGTCGACGGCTCCGGGCCCACCCACCTCAGCATCGCCGGGCGCCGGCTGCTCACGGCCAACTACACCTCCGGCAGCGTCAGCAGCCTCCCGATCGCCGCCGACGGCAGCCCCTCCGGACCCGCCCGGGTCCTCGTCCACCGGGGCGGCGGACCCGACGCGAGCCGGCAGGAGCGGCCGCACGCCCACCAGGTCCTTCCCGACCCCGGCGGCCGCTGGGTGCTGAGCGTCGACCTCGGCACCGACTCGGTCCGGATTTGCGCACCGGACGCCGCCACCGGGGCGCTCCGGCTGCACGCGGAGACCGTCCTGCGGTCCGGGTCGGGGCCGCGCCACCTCGCCTTCCACCCGGCCGGCCGGACGGTCTACGTGCTGCACGAGCTGGAGCCGCAGCTGACCGTCTGCCGCTGGGATCCGCAGGCCGGGCGGCTGGAACCGGTCGCCGAGGTCCCGCTCGCCGCGCAGGGCCTTCCCGGGGGCGTACGGGCCTACCCCTCGGCTGTGGTGGCCTCGCCAGACGGGTCCTTCCTCTGGGTCGCGGTCCGTGGCGCCGACACCATCGCCACCTTCTCGCTCGCCGAGGGGGTCGAGGGGCCCCGGCCCGCCGGCAGCGTGCCCTGCGGCGGCAGCTGGCCGCGCGACCTGGCCGTCGACCCCTCGGGGCGCCGGCTGTACGCGGCCAACGAGCACTCCGGCGACGTCACCTGGTTCGACGTGGACCCGCGGACCGGGCAGCCGCGCCGGGCCGGCTCCCTGCCCGTCCCGGCGGCCGCCTGCGTGGTCTTCGCCTGACCGGACGCCGCCCGCGACGGAACGCCCTCGGGTCGCGCCCCCGCCCCCGGACGGCGCGAGGGCCCGCCCCCGGAAAGCGGGGAGCGGGCCCTGGTACGGAACGGAAGGAGCCGGGTCAGTGGGCGGCGGAAGCGCCCTGGCTGATCCCGACGGCCGCGGCGTACTGCGTCACGACGAGCTTGCCCAGCGCGCCGTACGCGCCCAGCACCTCGGCGGCCGCGCAGTCGGCCTCCTTGGCCGCCGTGTCCAGCAGCCCCTCGGCGGCCTCCGGGCCGATCAGGTACGGCGCCAGCGCGAGCTGCGTCGAGCCCTCGCTGCGCAGCTGCTCGGCTACCGCGGCCACCGAGCCCTCCTGGTCCAGCGCGGCGGCCTTGACCGGCACCGCGAGGCGTGCGGCCAGCAGCATGCCGGTCACCCCGGCGACCTGGACGGCCTCCTCGCCACCGGTGGTGGCCACGATGATGCCGTCGGCGGCCGTGGTCACGGTGAACAGGCGGGCGCGGTCGGCGCGGGCCAGGCCGGCCTCCGACAGGCGCACGTGCAGGCCCTCGGCGAGCAGCGGGTGCGGGCCGAGCACCTCGGCCAGCTCGACGGCGGCCGAGGAGTCCATCACGGCCTGGCGGATCCGGCGCAGCAGGTCGGCGTCCGGGCCGGCGAGCAGCGGGACGACCACGGCGTCCGGGCCGGTCGGCTCGGGCACCTCGTGCCCGGCGGCGCGGGCGAACTCGGCGCGTGCGACCCGCTCGCCCGCGACCGCGGTCAGCACGGTCGACAGCGACGGGAACTCGGCGCCCTCGTCGCCCTCACCCTCCAGGAAGCCGATACGGGCCTCCAGGCCGGGGAGCTCGGAGCGGCCGATGCTGATGATCTCTTCCGCGAGACCGCGCGACGCGGCCGAGGGGGTGCCGGGCACGGCGAGCACCAGCGCGGGCGCTCCCTCGGGGGCCACCGCGGGCTCGGGCCGGCGGTGGCGTCCGGTCTGGCGGGGTCGCGGCATTCGTACGGGCAGGCCATTTGCGGGCCCAGTGGGGGAGCTCATGGCGCCGCATGCTACTGGCTTATCGGAACCAGGTGTTCGGTCAGGGTCCACCCGGGCGGCATCTGTCCGTATTTATCCGATGAATGTCGTATAAGGTTCAACTGAACATCAACCGGCGGACACCGACCGGCGAACATCAGCCGGCAGGAAGCCGCCAGTCCACCGGCTGCGCCCCCTGCCGGACCAGGAGGTCGTTGGCGCGGCTGAACGGCCGGGAGCCGAAGAACCCGTTGTCGGCGGACATGGGGGAGGGGTGGACCGACTCCACGGCCGGCAACGGGCCGAGCAGCGGCCGCACGTTGCGCGCGGGTCGGCCCCAGAGGATCGACACCAGCGGCTTGTCGCGCGCCGCGAGCGCCCGGATCGCCTGCTCGGTGACCGCTTCCCAGCCCTTGCCCTGGTGGCCGTTGGTCTTGCGCGGGGCGGTGGTGAGCGACCGGTTCAGCAGCAGTACGCCCTGGCGGGCCCACGGGGTCAGGTCGCCGTTGGCGGGGCGCGGCAGGCCGAGGTCGGTGTGGAGCTCGCGGAAGATGTTCTCCAGGCTCGGCGGCAGCGGGCGTACCTCGGGCGCCACCGAGAAGGACAGGCCCATCGCGTGCCCCGGGGTGGGGTACGGGTCCTGCCCGACGATGAGCACCTTCACCTCGTCGAAGGGCTGCTGGAACGCCCGCAGGACGTTCGCCCCGGACGGGAGGTAGGTTCTGCCCGCCGCGATCTCGGCGCGCAGGAAGTCGCCCATCGCGGCGATCTGCGCCGCCACCGGCTCCAGAGCACGGGCCCAGCCCGGCTCGACGATCTCGTTCAACGGTCGTGCTGCCACAGCGAGTCACTCTACTGGCCGAATCGGCCACCCCGCACCGCCGTCCCGGCAGCACGTCCCGTCCCCGTCTCAACCGCCCGCGCCGTCACGGCCGTCGAGCACCGCCGCCCGTACGCACAGCACGTCCGGCAGGTGTGCCGCGAGCAACTGCCAGCTCTCACCGTCGTCGTCGCTGGCGTACAACTCGCCGTTGCGGTTGCCGAAATAGATGCCGGCCGGGTCGGCGTCGTCCGTGCACAGGGCGTCGCGCAGCACCGTGCCGTAGTGGTCCCCGTCAGGGAGTCCGCGGGTGAGCGGCTCCCAGGTGGCGCCCGCGTCGCCGGTGCGGAAGACCCGGCACCGGTGCTCGGCGGGGACCCGGTCGGAGTCGGCGTTGAGCGGGAAGACGTACGCGGTGCCGGGGCGGTGCGGGTGCGCGGCCACGGCGAAGCCGAAGTCGGACGGCAGGCCGCCGCCGATGTCCGTCCACTGCCCGCCCGCGTCGTCGCTGCGGTACACGCCCCAGTGGTTCTGCAGGTACAGCCGGTTCCGGTCGCCGGCGTCCTGGACGACCTTGTGGACGCACTGGCCGAATTCCGGATGCGGGTCCGGGAGGAACACCGCCGAGACGCCGCGGTTGGCCGGGGTCCAGCTGGCGCCGCCGTCCAGGGTGCGGAACACGCCCGCGGTGGACACGGCCACCGTCACCGCAGCCGGGTCCGCCGGGTCGGTCAGGACCGTGTGCAGCCCCTCACCCCCGCCGCCCGGAACCCAGCTCCCGCGGGTCGGGTGCTCCCACAGGGCGCGGACCAGCTCGAAGCTCCTGCCGCGGTCCGTCGAGCGGAACAGGGCCGCCGGCTCGGTGCCCGCGTACACCACGTCCGGCGCCTCGGGACCGGCCGGATGCAACTGCCAGACCCGCTCCAGCGAGGCGCCGGTGTCCTTCGGGAACCGCACCGCGGGCTCGGCCGGTTCCTGCCAGCTCGCCCCCAGGTCGTCCGAGGTGAACACCGACGGCCCCCAGTGGGAGCTGTCCCCGGCGACGAGCAGCCGCGGCGCCGGCCCGCGCCGGTCGATCGCGGCCGCGTACACCGCCTGGGCGTTGAAGTGCGGCCCGTCGAACCGCCACGGGCCGCCGGCCTCCCGGCGGCCGATGAAGAGCCCCTTGCGCGTCCCCGCGAGGAGCAGCACCTCTGGCATCGCCGACACCTCCGGCATCTTTGACGACTGCTCCGACCGCCGTCCCGGTCGTCGCGCCGATCGTCTTCCGGCCAGTCTGCACCCGCCCGCCGACCACGGCCCGGTGGCCGCACCGCAGCCCTGTCCGGCTGATCGGCATCGACCGGCAGGTGCGTGAAAAGTGTGGCTACTTGATCGTAGGAGGGCGAAAGGGGTTGACTTCCAGCCTCAGCCACTGCTCGCGAGAGGCACTACGTGGTCACAGAGCACCTTTCCCCGCTCGACCTCGCCTTCTGGCGGATCGAGTCCGCCGACCACCCCATGCATCTCGGCGCCCTCGCGGTCTTCGACGCCGCCACCCAGGACCCCGCCCCCGGCCCCGGCCCCGGATCCCGTCCCGGCAAGGGAACGGGCACGGGAAAGAGAAAGGGCAAGGGCCACCCGGCCCTGCGCCCCGGCCCCGGGAGCGGCCCCGACCCCGGCACGGACGCCGACCCCGCGGCCCGCGCCGCCGCACTCCTCACCGCCCGCTGCACGACCGTGCCCGGCCTGCGCCGCCGGATCCACGACGTGCTGCTGCCCGTCGGGGCCGCCGCCTGGGCGCCCGACGCGGACTTCGATCCGGCCCGGCACGTCTTCCTCGTCCGCACCCCGGACCCGCGGGCCGCGGCGGGCCCGCTGATGGCCCGGCCCCTCGACCGGGACCGGCCGCCGTGGGAGGCGCACGTCCTGGCCGGGCCCGACCCGCGCTCCTTCGCCGTCCTGTTCAAGTTCCACCACGCCCTCGCCGACGGGCTCGCGGCCCTCGCCCTCGCGGCCACCCTCTTCGACGAGGGCCCGACCGTACGGGGACTCGCGCGCCCGCGGCCCGAACCCCCGGCCCCCGTCCCCGCCCTGCGCGACCTCCCCGGCCTCCTGGCCACCCGGATCCAGGGCGTCGGGCAGGCCCTGGAGATCGGCGCGGCCATGGCCCGCTCCGGCCTGCCCCTCGCCGTCCCCGCCGCGCTGACCGCGGGTGCCGGCGGGACCGGAACCCGGGCCGTCGCCGGCCTCGCCCTCGCCCTGGACGACGTCAACCGCATCCGCAAGGTCGCCGGCGGCACCGTCAACGACGTCCTGATCACCCTGGTCGCGGGGGGCCTGCGGCGCTGGCTCACCGACCGCGGCGACACCCTCCCCGAGGGGCCCGGCCCGCGCGCCCTGATACCGGTATCCCGCCGCAGGCCCGGCGCCGACCCGCGGTACGGCAACCGGCTCTCCGGCTACCTGCTGCGGCTCCCGATCGAAGAGCCGGATCCGCTGCGCCGGCTGGAGCGGGTCCGGACCGGCATGGACCGCAACAAGGAGGCCGGGCCCGCGCGGGGCGCCGGGGCCGTCGCCCTGCTCGCCGACCACGTGCACCCGCTCGGCCACCGGCTGGGCGGTCCGCTGGTCGCCCAGGCGGCCCGGCTGCTCTTCGACATCCTGGTCACCAGCGTCCCGCTGCCCGGCTTCACCTTCACCCTCGGCGGCAGCCGGGTCCGGGAGGTCTACCCGCTGGCCCCACTGGCCCGCGGACACGCCCTCGCCGTCGCCGTGTCCACGTACAAGGACACGGTCCACTACGGCCTGGTCGCCGACGCGGCGGCCGTACCGGACCTGGCCGCCCTCGCAGAGGCCCTCCGCGAGGAACTCGACGCCCTGGTCCGTGAGGTCTCGTAACCGCCGCCGCCCCGGCCGCCCGGCCGCCCCCGGCGCCCCCGGCGGGGGGGGGGGGGGGGGGGGGGGGGGGGGGGGGGGGGGGGGGGGGGGGGGGGGGGGGGGGGGGGGAGGGAGGGGAG
>NZ_JBVHVT010000050.1:60145-66153 GCF_055564695.1 Streptomyces sp. NPDC029014 | reverse complement strand
GAAGGATACTTCGGATAAACACGCTTGGGACTAATGCCGCTGTGCTCGGTTTTTTTGCCCGCGGTGCTCTCGCCCCCTCCCCTCTTGCTCGGCGCGGGCCCCCCCCCGGCCACGCCAAAAGCGGGGGACGCAAGGCCGCTCCAGGAAGACTCAAGGCCACTCCAGGAGGATCCAAGGCTCGGACAATCCGCGCTTTCAGCTGCTTAGTACGATGATCACTCGTCGTGCCTGTGATCGCGCTGGAAGGCCGAGCGACGAGGCGTGGGAACGGATACGGCACCTGCCATCGCCGGATCGCCGGATCTCCGATCTCCGGATTTCCGATCTCCGGATCTCCGGACCTTGAACCGCCCGTGAGGAACACCCCCATGACGACACCGCAGCCGCCCCGCACCGCCGCCAGCGGCATCGCCACCGAGCGGCCCGCCGCCGGGCGGACCGCTGCAGGGCGGACGTCCGCCGGGCGGTCCGCCGCCCGGGCGCTGCCGTCCCCGCATCGGCGGTACCCGCGGTGAACGACCCCCAGGGCCTGGGCTTCTACCTGCCCGGCTGCGTACTGCTCCTCGCGACGCTGCTGAAGCTGCCCGCGCTCCGCCGCAATCCGCGTGACGAGCTGCTGCGTGCCGTGTGCGTCCTGCTCGCGCTCGCGACGGCCGTGTTCGCGTTCACCGCGATCCCGAGCCTCGTCGCCGTCAACCGGATGACCGGCGTCCCCAACGCCGCTGCGCCCCTCGTCTACTCCCTCATCACGGCCTTCTCCGGGGCCAACATCGTCCTCATCCTCCTCTGGAGCCGCGGCCCCTCGGACGTGGACGGGGAACGGACGCGTCGGCGGGCCCGGCTCTGCGCCACGGTCACGGTTGCCGTCATCGTGGCCATCAACACGCTGTTCGTCCTCGGCGACGCCCCCGTGGAGCGCTTGCGCGACCTCGACACGTACTACGCCAACACCCCGTTCATCAGGGAGACCATCCTCCTCTACCTCACGGCGCACACCACCGCGGCCGTCACGATGACGGTGCTGTGCTGGGGGTGGGCCCGCGAGGTGCGCGGTGCGCTGCGCGCCGGGCTGGCGCTGATAGTCGTCGGGTACGTGCTCAACCTCTGTTACGACGTCGCCAAGTTCGCGGCGGTCGGGGCGCGGTGGGCGGGCCGCGACTGGGACGTGCTCGCCGTCGAGGTCGCGCCGGCCCTGGCGTCCGTGTCGGCGCTGCTGATCGCGGCCGGATTCGTCCTGCCCCTCGTCGCGGAGCCCGTCGTCAGCCGGTGGCGGATGTGGCGCCGGTACCGGCGGCTGCGCCCCCTGCACGAGGAGCTGCGGGGGGCGACCGAGCGCAGCATCGACCTGTCGGCCGGCGGGGGCTGGGTGCCGATCGAGATCCGGCTGACGCAGCGCGAGTCGGACATCCACGACGGCATCCTCACGGTCAACCCGTACCTGCAGGCCGAGCTGCGCGACCGGGCGCTGCGCAAGGAGCTGGCGGACGGGCGCCCGGCGGAGGACGCCGCGGCCGTGGCCGACGCCGCCGCGCTGGTCAGCGCCGTGGTCCGCTGGGAGCGCGCAGGAACCGAAACCACCCCGAGCGCGGGCCCGGACGCGGTGCTGACCTCTCCGAGCAGCCCCCAGGGGCTGGTGCGGATGTCGCTCGCGCTGACCAGGTCGGCCACCGTCCGCTCGTTCCGCCGCTCCGCGATCGAAGAACGGAGCACCACCCGATGACCCCGCCGTCGATCCCGACCTCGCCCCCGCCCCCGCCCCAGACCCCGACCCCGACCCCCACCCGCGTGGTCGTCCTCGGCGGTGGCCTGGCCGGCACGTTAGCCGCGGCGGCCCTCGCCCCGTACGCAGGCGACGTCCTGGTACTCGAACGGGACGGCGCCCTCCCCGAAACTCCGGCCCCCCGCGCCCGTCTCCCGCAGGCCGCGCACGCCCACATGCTGTGGGCCGGCGGCGCCGAGGCGGTGGAGGTGCTGCTTCCGGGGGTGGTCGACGACTGGCTCGCCGCCGGCGCCCACCGCATCCCGATCCCGAACGGGATGGTGTCGTTCTCGCCGGCGGGCTGGTACCGCCGCTCGTGGGCCGAGACCCACTACCTGATCAGCGCCGGCCGGGACCTCCTCGACTGGGGCGTACGCCGCCGGGTCCGGCAGCTCCCCCGCGTCCGGATCCGTACGGGCGTGCGGGTCACCGGCCTGGCCGGGGACGCGACACGCGTGCGCGGGGTCCACCTGCTGAACGGGGAGGGACGACGCGAGCTCATCGCGGCGGACCTGGTCGTCGACGCGACCGGCCGCGGCTCGCACGGCACGCGGTGGCTGCGCGACATCGGCGGGCCGACGGTCCGGGAGACGGTGGTCGACGCGGGCGTACGCTACGCCAGCCGCCGCTACCGGGCACCGCAAGGCGCCGAGAAGGACTGGCCGGTGGTGCACGTCGGCGCCGACCCCCGCCGGAACCGGCCCGGGCTCGTCGCGACGATCATCTCCATCGAGGACGGGCAGTGGCACGTCAGCCTGGCGGGGACGCGCGGGGCCGAGCCGCCCGCCGGGGACGACCTGTTCGAGGACTTCGCACGGCGCGTCCGCCATCCCCTCGTCGCCGAGCTGCTGGCCCGCGCGGAGCCGGTCAGCGGGGTCGCGGTGTTCGCCCGTACCGCCAACCGGCGCCGCTGCTTCGAGCAGGCGGACGTGCCGGCCGGTTTCGTCGTCCTGGGCGACGCCGCCACCAGCCTCAACCCCGTGTACGGCCACGGCATGTCGGTGGCCGCCCTGAGCGCCGTGGCCCTGCGCGCCCAGGCCGCCGGCCGGACCGCCCTCTCCTCACCCGCCTTCGCGCGGCGGGCCCAGAGCGCGATCGCCCGGGCGGGGGCCGCCGCCTGGTCGCTGGCGGTCGGCCAGGACCGCTTCTACCCGGGCTGCATCGGCGGGAGCCCGACCCTGGCGGACCGTCTGACGGCCCGGTACGCCCAACGCCTCACCCACGCGGCCACCGGGAACGGCCTGGTCGTCCGGAAGCTCACGGACGTGATGAGCATGCGCAGGCCGGCCCGCATCCTGGCCGGCCCGACCGTCCTCATGGCCGCCGCCCTGGGCCCCGCCGCGCTCCCCTCCCCGGCCCCGAACTGGCCCCCCACGAACGGGACATCCTCACCCGCCCACCCCTCCGCACCCCACCCCTCCGCACCCCACCCCCGCGACCGAACCCATCCGACGAAAGGCCGACCGAACCCTAGACTCCACCCATGCCCGAACCCGAACCCGAACCCGATCCGTTCGCCCGCCTTCGCTCCTCGCTCAACCGACTGGAGCCAGGCCCCGTGCGACGGGCGACGGTCATCGGGTTCGACGGCACGGACACCCTCGTGAGCCTCTCGGCGACGGGGGCGGAAGTCACCGGGCCGGTCGGACGCGTTCCGTGCCACGAAACGTCGATGCGCCCCGTCGAGCACCCGTCGGAGGCCCTCGAAGTCGGCCGGGAGATAGAGGTCGAAGAGATCGGCCGCCGGCACGACGGACAGCTGTTGCTGTCGGCAAGGGCCTGCGAGAACCAGGAGTTGCGGGAGTTCGTCGTCGGCACCCGACCGGGGCACGTCGTCTCGGGAACGGTGTCGGGCGTTCACGACTTCGGGGTCTTCGTCCATCTGGACGGCGAGCCCGACGGGGTGTGCACGGGGTTCATCCGGGTGCCGGACCTGTCCTGGTCGCGGATCGACCACCCCTCGGACGTGGTGGAGCCCGGGCAGCGGATAACCGCCGAGGTGATCACGTCCGAGACGCGGTCAGGACGGGTCACCGTCTCGCTGAAAGCCCTCCGGGACGTCAACGCACAGCGCCACCGTGTCGCCCTCCGCGCCGCCGTGGGCGATGCGGACCCCTGAGCCGGAGGCGGCTGGTCGCGGGCGCGGGCACGGGGGCGGTCGCGGCCGTCCGGGGCATCCGGGACCGGCTGCCGCGCGGCGGCGCCGCGTGTCGGGCCGGGGCGGGATATCAGTGGTCGCATGCGGCGGTCGGCGGCGGCCGCCACCGTTCGGAAAGGCGGGAGTCCGGTGGCCGTCAAGCCCGTTCCCGAGGGATCTCCGCGTGTCACACCGTACCTGTGCTGTGACGGCGCCGCGGCCGCGATCGACTTCTACGTGTCCGTGCTCGGCGCCAGCGAGCGGATGAGGATGCCGGCGCCCGACGGCAGGATCGCCCACGCCGAGCTGGACCTGGGCGACTCCCTCCTCATGGTCGCGGACGAGTACCCGGAGATGGGATTCCGCTCGCCCAAGACCGTCGGAGGCACTCCCGTCACCTTCCACGTCTACGTCGAGGACGTCGACGGTGTCTTCGCCAAGGCCCTCGCCCAGGGCGCGAAGGAGCTGCGCCCGGTACGGGACGAGTTCTACGGCGACCGCACCGGCCAGATGGAGGACCCTTTCGGCCACCGCTGGAGCGTCGCCACGCACGTGGAGGACGTCTCGCCGGAGGAGATGGAGAAGCGCGCCAAGGCGGCCATGGAGTCAATGGAGTCCACGGACCCGCAGTAGCCTCCCCCCTCGCCCTCCCCGCCCCTCGTCCCCCCTCACACCGCGCCGGGAGGTCACGGGGCCGGCGCCGCGGCCCGGTTCCACTGCATGCGGGACCACGGCAGGGCGAGGCGGCCCCGGTCGGTGACCTCCTGCGGGGCAAGGTCGGCGATCGGGGCGGCCTCGCGGTGGCGGGCGTGGACGGTGTCGACGTAGCGGTGGCCGGTGTCGGCGGCGACGAAGAGGACCGTGCGCTCCGGGGAGCGCTCGCGCTCGTGGCGGGCGGCGAGGTAGCCGGCCCCGGTCGACAGCCCGGCGAAGACGGCGTGCCGGCGCAGCAGGTCGACGCTGCCGGCGAGGGCCGCGTCGAACGAGATCCAGTGCACGGTGTCGTACAGCTCGTGGGAGACGTTCCCGAAGGGGATGGAGCTGCCGATCCCGGCGATGATGATCTCGGGGTCGGTGGTGTGTGCGGCGCCGAAGGTGATGCTGCCGTACGGCTGGACGCCGACGAGTTCGACGTCCGCCGCCGCCCGTCCCTCGGGACCCGTGCGCAGGTAGCGGGCCAGGGCGCCCGTGCTGGCGCCGGAGCCGACCCCGCCGACGACGGTGAGGCCGTCCGCGGAGCCGAGGGTCTCCCGGATGCGGTCGGCGACCGCCGCGTAGCCGAGGTAGTGGACGTCGTCGTGGTATTGGCGCATCCAGTGGTACTCGGGGTGTTCGGCGAGGATCTCGTGGATCCGTTCCACCCTCCGCTTCTGGTCGAGTTTGAGGTCGCTGCACGGCTCCATCTGCTCCAGCGTCGCCCCGAGGACGGCGAGTTGCGTGCGCAGCGTGTGGTCCACCGTGGTCGAGCCGACGATGTGGCAGCGCATGCCGTAGCGGTGGCAAGCGAGGGCGAGGGCGTACGCGTAGATGCCGCTGGAGCTGTCCAGGAGGGTGTCCCCGCGCCGTACGGCGCCGGTGTCGAGGAGGTGGCGTACGGCTGCCAGCGCGGACACCGCCTTCATCGTCTCGAAGCGCAGGCAGACGAGCCGGTCGTCGAGGCGTATCAGGTCCGGCCGGCCGATCGACTCCGCGATGTGCTGGTCCATTCAGGGTCTCCTCGTCGTGAAGGTCCGGGTGGCGGGGATGCCGTGGGCGTCGAGGCCGTGCAGGCAGCGGCGTACGCGGTGGCGCACGCCCGGGGCGGCCGGGTCGAACAGGACGCCCGCCACCGCCCCGCTGTGCGCGATCTGCACGCCCGCCGCGCCCGTCCGGCGGGCGATCGCGGTCAGCGCCTCGAACTCCGGGTGGCCGAGGATCCGTTGGCCGCGCCGGGCGCTGGCGGTGGCGACCGCGCCGAGGAGCGGTACGTCGCCGGTGGCCACGGCCCGGCGCAGCTGCGTGCGCAGCCGCTCACAGGCCCGTACGTCGTCCTCGTCAGCCTCCGACACCGACACCGACACCGGCGCCGGCACCGACGTCGACGGCGATGGCGATGGCGATGGCGACACCGAC
>NZ_JBVHVT010000050.1:0-60045 GCF_055564695.1 Streptomyces sp. NPDC029014 | reverse complement strand
GGCGACGGCGACGGCGACGGCGACGGCGACGGCGACGGCGACGGCGACGGCGACGGCGACGGCGACGGCGACGGCGACGGCGACGGCGACGGCGACGGCGATGGCGACACCGGCAGCGACAGCGTGTCCACGGGCGCGCCGCCGCCGAGGGTGCAGCCCACGACGACCAGCGGCGGGAGGGCCGGGCCGAGCACCTCCAGGACGCGGCCCTCGCGCTGGGCGAAGAGGACGGGGCGGCCGTCGTCCAGCATCAGCGGATCACTGGCGCGTTCGGCCCGTACGGCGAGCCGGGCGACCGTGCCGGCCCCCATCCGTAGCCCGTACGCGTCCGCGACCGCGCGCACGGCGGCGATGACGTCGCTGGTGGAACTGCCCATGCCCAGGCCCACCGGTACGTCCCCGGTGAGCCGCAGCTCGCCGCCGCAGGGCGGCAGCCCGGTCCGCTCGGCGCACTCGGCGATGGCGAGGGTCGCCGCCCGGGCGGCCTTCGTACGGTCGGCGGGTACGACGGTCAGCGCGCCGGGGGCCGTACCGGGGCGGCGGGTGAACTCGGCGCCGGTGCCGGGGCCGGCCATGGGGAGGGTGACCAGGCCGGCGCACCGACGGCCGTCGTGGTCGAGGAAGACGCCCTGGAGGATCTCGCCGTGGTGGCAGGGGGCGTACCCGGTGCCGGTGCCGCTGACGCTGACGCTGCCGGTGGCGGTGGCGGTGGCGGTGGCGGCAGGGCGGAGCGCGGGGGTCACGCGCCGCCGCCCTTCGTCCGGTAGCGGTACAGGACCGTCTCGTCGGCGCTGAACTGGGAGAACGGGAACGGCTCCGCGGACACGGCGGCCACTCCCGAGCCGAGGAAAGCGCGGGCGACGGCACTGCCGGACTGGGCGTAGACGATCAGCGGGATGCCGCGGGCGCGGCAGCGCCCGAGGACGGTGTCGAAGGAGCCGTTGCTCAGGGTCATGCCGGTGGCGACGACGGCGTCGGCTCGGTCCAGCACCTCGTGCATGTCGTCGGTGACCGGATCGCCCCACTGGGTGGCCTTGAGGTTGAAGTCGCAGGGCAGCGGGTCGCCGCCGCGCTCGCGGATAGCCGCCACCAGGGGGTTGACGACGCCGATGAGGCCGACCTTCGCGCCCTGCCCGACGTCGAGCAGGCCGGCGATCGCCGCGTCCCGGGCCCGCGCCCGGACCTCGGGGGTGCCGGCGGGGAGGACGACGGGCTCGGCCTCACCCGCCTCGGCGGCGAGGCGGTGCGGGCGGGCTTCGGCGAGGTAGGCGTCGAGGGCGGCGATCCGCAGCGGCCGGGGGGCCTCGCGCAGCAGGACGTCGAGCGGGGTACCGGAGGCGTCGCGGCAGATCGCCGGGTCGAGCTCGCCGGCCTCGAAGGCGCAGCCGCCGAAGGAGCCGCCGAGGCGGACCAGGACGTACTGGTTGAGGTAGGTGGTGTCGCCGCCGGCCAGACGGGTGCCGTGGTGGATCCAGAACACGCTGGTCGCGACGAGTTCGGAGGGCAGGGGGCCGTGGGCGCCGGCCAGGACGGCCTCGACGAGCCCGTCGACGCACGACGCGCGGACGGGGTCAGGGGCGGGCGCGGGAGCGGGAATGGGGGTCGTCCGGGTCGTGGGGGTTGTCCGTGTCATGGGGGTTCCTTTTCTCTTCTTCACGTGACGGGTCGGGTCGGGTCGCCCGCGCAGCCGCGTCGCCGGCAGCCGCGCCGCCAGGGGCGTCGCCGAGCGGCCCCCGGTACGCCACGTGGGGCCGTCCCAGGGCGTCGGCGGTCAGTTCGGCGTCGACTCCGAAGACCTCGGCGAGCCGCTCGGTCGTCAGGACGGCGGCGGGCGGGCCGGAGGCGATCAGGCGGCCGTGGTGCAGGAGCAGCAGCCGGTCGCAGTGGCGTGCGGCGAGCGACAGGTCGTGGAGCGCGACCAGAACCGTCTGCGCGGTGCTCGTCAGCAGCTCCATCAGCTCCAGCTGGTGTTTGACGTCGAGGTGGTTCGTCGGCTCGTCGAGCAGGAGGGCGTACGGCTGTTGCGCCAGCGCGCGGGCGATGTGGGCGCGTTGCCGTTCGCCGCCCGACAGCGCCCGCCAGGGGCGGCCGGCGAGCGCGGTGAGTCCGACGCGTTCCAGTGCGGCGGCGACGACCGCCCGGTCGGTGGCGTCCGGTCCGCGCCAGCGGTCCCGGAACGGGGTCCGCCCGAGGCCCACGACATCGGCGACCCGTAGATCGCTGTCCGCGGCCGCGTCCTGCTCGACGAAGGCGACGTGACGGGCGATCCGGCGGGCGCTCCAGCCGCGTACGGACGCGCCGTCGTACCGGACCGTGCCCGCGTCCGGCATCCGGAGCCCGGCGAGGCAGCGCAGCAGGGAGGACTTGCCGGAGCCGTTGGGGCCGAGCAGTCCGACCGTCTCGCCGGGGGCGACGTCCGCGCTGACCCCGCGCACGACCGGGGCGGCGCTGCCGGCGGTCACCGACCAGGTCACGTCCTCGGCGTTGATCCTCACAGCTCACCCCGCTTGCGCAGGACGAGGAGGAACAGCGGCACACCGAGCAGCGCGGTGATCACGCCGACGGGCACCTCGCGGGGCGCGAACGCGATCCGCGCGAGGGCGTCCGTCCACACGAGGAACACCGCGCCGGCCAGGGCGGCGTACGGCAGCAGCAGCCGGTGCAGCGGCCCGACGAGGAACCGCACCCCGTGCGGGACGATCAGCCCGACGAAGCCGATGGCGCCGACGGTTGCCACGGCGACCGCGGTCAGCGCGGCCGTGACCACGAGCAGCAGCATCCGCGTACGCCGCACGCCCACGCCGAGGGAGGCGGCGGTGTCGGCGCCGAGGGCGAGCCCGTCGAGGGCGTTCGCGCACAGCCAGGCGGCCACCAGACCGAGCGGGGTGACGACCGCGCAGACGGCGACGGTGTTCCAGCGGGCGGGGGCCATCGAGCCGAGCAGCCAGTGGGTGAGGGCGCGGGTGGTGTCCGCGTCGGCGGAGGCCATCAGGACGAGCGAGGTCAGCGCGGTGAACAGCTGCCCGACGACGACGCCGGTGAGGACGATGCGGAACGAGTCCAGGCCGCTGCGCCGCAGCAGCACCAGCAGCAGCCCGAAGGAGAGCAGCGCACCCGCCAGCGCACCGCCGGTGACCCCGAGCGTGCTCGCGCCGACGCCGAGGACGACCACGGCGACGGCTCCCGTCGAGGCGCCGGATGAGACGCCGAGGAGGTACGGGTCGGCCAGCGCGTTGCGGGTGACGGCCTGGAGCACGGTGCCGCAGACGGCGAGCGAGGCTCCGACGAGCGCGGCCATCAGCACGCGGGGCAGCCGCAGGTCCCAGACGAGGGAGTCCAGCAGCGGGGGCAGCGGTTCCACGGCCAGGCCGAGCCGGGTGCCGAGGACGCGGCCGAGGCCGTCCCAGCCGACGTCGGCGGTGCCGGTGCGTACGGCCGCGGCGACGGAGGCGGCGAGTGCGACCACGGCGAGGAGAAGACGGACGGCGACGCGTACCCGGGCCGCGCCCGCCGACCGGCGGGACCGAGCAGCGCGCGGGCCCGCCGCCGCCACCCACCCACGGGCCGCCGGCAGCAACAGGTCAACCGGGGCGCCCGCCGCGACGGGGGAGACCGGGGCGACGGCCGGGGCGACGGGGGCGACGGCCGGGGCGACCGGGTCAGCGGACATACCCGAGGTCCTTCATCCCGTCGGCCAGCAGTTCCAGCGCGTGAACGGAGCGGACCGACGGGTCCAGTTCGATGCCCGGCACCTGGAGGATCTTGCCGTCGCGGACGGCGGCGAGCCGGGAGACGACCGGGTGCCCGGTCATCGCGGCGCGCTTCTCGGCGGCGCTGTCGCCGGGCCGGCCGCGTTCGGACAGGTCGCCGATGACGATGACGTCGGGGTCGCGCTGGGCGACCTCCTCCCAGGTCACCTCGGGCCAGTCCTCGGCGATGTCGTCGAAGGCGTTCCGCGCGCCGACGATGCGGCTCATCTCGCTGGGCAGGCCGGTCCGGCCGGCCACGTACGGCATGCCGTTGAAGACGGAGTAGAGGTAGACGACGGTCGGCTGGTCCGCGCCCCGGGCGGTCTTGGCGGCGTTCGCCCCGGCCCTGGCGACGGCGGCGCGCTGGTCGGAGGCGAGTCGGGCGGCCCGCTCCTCGGCGCCGAAGACCTTGCCGAGGTTCTCGTAGTCGGAGAAGAGCAGTTCGAAGGGGGTTCTGCCGGGCGGGTTCTGCTGCGGGCAGTCCACCGCGCTGACGAACGTGGGGACCTTGAGCGCGGCCAGCTCCTCGCGGGTGCCGGCCCGGTCCTTGGTGAAGAGGTCGGTGGAGGCTGCGACGACGAAGTCGGGTGTGGCGGCGCGCAGTTGCTCACCGCTGGCGATCTTGGGCGCGATGACGGGGACCTTGGCGTACGCGGCCTCGTACTGCGCGGGGATCTTCGTCTTGAGGTTGGCGGTGCCGGCCATCCGGTCCTGGAGCCCGAGTTCGAGGAGGGTCTCGGTCGAGGTCTGGTCGAGGGCGACGGTCCGCTTCGGCGGCTGGGCGGGGAGCGGCACTTGGCGGCCGCAGCTGGTGAGGGAGGCCGCCCGGGCGGAGGCCGTCGGGGCTGCGGTGGGCCGGGAGTTGGCCGTGGAGCAGCCGGTGGTGGCTGCGAGGACGGCGGTCAGGGCGATGGCGAGGCGGGCGGGTTGGCGCACGGGGTCTCCGGTCCGGGAGGAGGCAGGGGCGGGCACCGGGCAGGAGTGCCACGTTCAAAAGGTACTGTAATGGCAATCATTTTCATTAACGACCCCGGGGTGCGGTCTCCGTGCCGCCGCCCCACCCGCCAAGGAGCAACCACACCGTGCCGACCACCCCCGCGCCCACCCCGGCCAAGTCCACAGCCCCGCCCCCGCGTTCGGTCCTGCGCGACACCGCGTTCCTGCGCCTGTGGGCGGGCACCACCGCCTCAGGCCTCGCGACCTGGGCCCTGCCCTTCGTCCTCGGGCTCGCCGTCCTCCACCGCGACCTCGACGCCGCCGCCCTCGGCCTGGTCCTCGCCGCCCGCACCGCGGGCTTCCTCCTCGCCGTCGCCATCGGCGGCGTACTGGCCGACCGGCACTCCCGCCGGGCCGTCGTCCTCTGGTCCGCCCTCGCCGCGGCCGTCGCCGCGCCCCTCCTCGCGCTCGGTCTCGGCCGCTCGCTCCTGCTGATGACCGCAGCAGCCGCGCTCGCGGGCACCGGGCAGGGCGCCTGCCGCCCGGCCTTCCAGGCACTCACCGCCGAGATCGTGGAATCCGAACACCGTCAGCAGGCCAACGCCGCCATGACCATGGCCGTCCGCGCCTCCACCCTCACCGGGCCCGCCCTCACCGCGCTGCTCGCGGCCTTCCTCGACGTGTGGATGCTGCTGCTCGGCATCGGCCTGCTGTGGCTCGTCGCCGCCCTCGTCCCGAGCAGGGTCCGCCGGGCCGCCATCCCCGCCGCGGCGGACCGTTCCGCCACCCCGTCGCCGCGCCGCCCCGCCGTCCAGGCCGTCCAGGCCGTCCAGGCCGTCCGCGCCTTCCACGCCGAGTTCCTGGACGGCATACGCGAGGCACGCCGCCACCCGTGGTTCCTCGCCGGACTCGCCGCCCTCGTCGCGGTCATCGCCCTCGGCTACTCCGCCACCAGCGTCGCGCTGCCCCTGATCAGCCGGGACCGGTACGGCACCGAGTGGGTCCTGGCCGCCGCCATGACCGCGTACACCGTGGGCGCGCTCGCCGGAGCCCTGCTCATCGCCCGCCTGCGGCCGCGCTCCCAGGGCTGGGCGGCCTTCGCCGGGCTGGCCGCGTACGGGGTCGCCCCGCTGAGCCTGATGCTGCCCGTGCACCCGGTGGTGGTTGTCGCCGCGTACGCCGTCGCCGGGATCGGCATCGAGCTGTTCAACGTGCCCTGGTTCACCGCCACCCAGCGCGAGGTCGCCCCGGACAAGCTGGCCCGGGTCTCGTCGCTGGACTTCCTCGTCTCGTACGGCCTGGCGCCGGTCGGGCTCGCCCTGATCGCCCCGGCCCTCGACGCGTTCGGGGTGACGCCCGTCCTCGCCACCTGCGCCACGGCCTGCTTCCTCGTACCGGCGATGGCAGCGCTGGTCCCGACGGCCCGCCACTTCGCCCGACCGGCCCCGCCGGCGCAGGCCTGACCGGGGCCGCCCACCCCGCGGTCCGCCGCGGCACCGCGGATAGCCTCTGCAGATGACCGACGTGCGAGCCGATCGGGGCCCCGAACCGGAGTTGACCTACGCCGAGGAGATCACGCTCGCCGACGTCGAACGGATCGACGCGTTCATCAGGGGGCGCATCGCCAGCGCGGCGGCTACCGCGCGGGACAGCAACGAGCGGCACATGGCCCGCGGGATCAAGGCCCTGCTGCTCAGGCTCGTCGGCACCCTGGAGATCCCGCTCGAAGAGCCGCATCCCGAAAGGCCGCCACGCGCGGAGAGGCAGCGCCGGCTGCTCGCGTCTTTCCGCCGCCTCCCGCTCCCCAGCCGACGGAGGCCGAGCTGATGGCCGAGGCGATCCGGCGGCTGGAGCGCGTCCGGGAGCGGTGGAACACGCTGTGCGCGGTCATCCGCCCGTGGAACGGGTGCGAGGGCTACGACCGGGTCCGGTGGCGCAGGGTCGATCACGTGTCCGCGGCCGCGCAGGCCGAGTACGAGGCGGCTGTTGCCGGCGCGGGGCTGCGGCGGCCCGAGGTGCCGCAGCCCTGAGGCCACCCCCGCCGGGGTTCGTCCGCCGACGGGCAGGGCAGGGGCTGGGCACCGGGCGGAGCCGTGCAATCAGGCGCGGGGCAGGGTGTTCGCCGCCGTCGCCAGGCGGTGGGCGGCTGCGGTCAGGTCCGCGGTGTCGGCGGCTGCCGCGAAGCCCAGGCGGAGGTGGGAGGCGGGCGGGTCCGTGGGGAAGTAGCGGTGGCCCGCGTCGACCGAGACGCCGTGCAGACGGGCCGCGTCGGCGACGGCGGTGTCGGTGAGGTGTGCGGGCAGCCGGAGCCAGAGGTGCAGGCCGCCGGCCGGGATCCGGTCGGGCGTCCAGTCGGGCAGTTCGCGGGCCAGGGCGGAGGCGAGCGCGGTGGAGCGGGCGCGCAGCGCGGTGGCGAGGGTGCGCAGGTGGCGGTCCCAGGCCGGTGTGGAGAGCAGTTCGACGGCGGCTTCCTGGAGGGGGCGGGCGGTGAAGAAGTCGTCCACCTGCCGCATGCCGCGCAGCCGGTGCATGACCGGGCCGCGGGCGATCAGTGCGCCGATCCTGAGGCTCGGCGAGGCCGGCTTGGTCAGCGAGGTCAGGTGGACGACCGTGCCGTCGCGGTCGTCGGCGACCAGCGGCCGGGGCACGGGGCCGCCGTGGCCGAGGTGGCGGGCGAAGTCGTCCTCGACCAGGAACGCCCCGGCGGCCCGTGCCACGTCCACGACCTGGCGGCGGCGTTCGGGCGCGAGCACCGTGCCGGTCGGGTTGTGGAACGTCGGCTGGCAGTAGAGCAGCCGGGCGCCGGTCATCGCGAAGGCGTCGGCGAGCAGGTCCGGGCGGATCCCGTCCCCGTCCATGGGGACGGCGACGGGGCGCAGGCCGGCCGCCCGGGCGGCGGCGAGCGCGCCCGGGTAGGTGGGCGACTCGACCAGTACCGGGCTGCCGGGGGCGGCCAGCGCACGGAACAGCATCGACAGCGCGCCCTGCCCGCCGCCGGTGACCAGGACGTCCTCGGGGTCGACCCCGCCGCCCGCCTGCCGGGCGAAGACCGCGCGCAGCGGGGCGAGTCCGGCGACGGGGGCGCGGTGCCAGGCGTCGGGGCGGCGTGCGGCGCGGGCCAGTGCGGCGCTGAGCTCGCGGGCGGGCCGGAGGCTCTCGTGCAGGTAGCCGCCGGAGAGCACGACCGTGCCGGGCGGCAGTTCGCCCGAGGGGTCGTGGGCGGTGACGGTGGCGGTGGCCGTGGCGCCGGGGTCGAAGGCGCGGCCGGCCAGGGCCACCGTCTGCCAGGAGGTGTCCGCCGGGCCGTCCTCGGCCGCCGGGCGGCGGCGGGGGGCGGCGTACGTGCCACTGCCGGGGCGGGTGACGACCAGGCCCTCGGCGGCCAGCAGGGCGATCGCCCGGGAGACCGTGACCGGGCCGACGCCGTGACGGGCGATCAGTTCCCGGCTGCTGGGCAGCCGTTCGCCCGGTTCGAGGGCGGCGACCTCCGCCCGGAGGGTGGCCGCCAACACTCCAGTACTGCTACTGTCAGACATGGGAATAGAGAATAGCGCTTTCGGATCATCCGCAGAACCGCTCCTCGACCTCGCCGCCCTGCGGGCCGACACCCCCGGCTGCGAGTCGGTGATCCACTTCAACAACGCCGGCTGCGGACTCGTCGCCCGCCCGGTGCTCCGGGCGATGCTCGACCACCTCCGCCTGGAGTCCGAGATCGGCGGCTACGAGGCCTCCGCCGCCCGGGCCGCCGACATCGCCGACTTCCACGCCTCGATCGCCGAACTGATCGGCGCCCGCGCGCGGAACATCGCCTTCGCCGGCAGCGCCACCCACGCCTACACCAAGGCCCTCTCGGCCATCGACTTCCGGCCCGGCGACACCGTACTGACGACACGGAACGACTTCGTCTCCAACCAGATCGCCTTCCTCGCCCTGCGCAAGCGCCACGGCGTGCAGGTCGTCCACGCCCCCGACCACCCGGACGGCAGCGGCGTCGACGTCGCTGCCATGGCCCGGCTGATGCGGACCCACCGCCCCCGCCTGGTCGCCGCCACCCACGTCCCCACCAACTCCGGCCTCGTCCAGCCCGTCGCCGAGATCGGCCGGCACTGCCGCGAACTCGGACTGCTCTACCTCGTCGACGCCTGCCAGTCCGTCGGCCAGTACCCGATCGACGTCGAGGAGATCGGCTGCGACCTGCTCACCGCCACCTGCCGCAAGTTCCTGCGCGGGCCGCGCGGATCCGGCTTCCTGTACGTCTCCGACCGGCTACTGGACGCCGGGTACGAGCCGCTGTTCATCGACATGTACGGCGCCCGGTGGACCGCCCCCGGCGAGTACCGGCCGGTCGACACCGCCGCCCGCTTCGAGGAGTGGGAGTTCCCGTACGCCACCGTGCTCGGCTGCGCCGCCGCCGTCCGCTACGCGCTGCGGGTCGGCCTGGAGCCCGTGTCGCGGCGCACCCCGGCGCTCGCCGCCCGGCTGCGCGGGCAACTCGCCGCGCTGCCGGGCGTACGGACCCTGGACGGGGGGCCGACGCCCGCCGCCCTGGTCACCTTCGCGGTGGAGGGGTGGCGGCCACAGCCGTTCAAGGCCGCCGTGGACGCGCGCGGCATCAACTCGGCCCTGAGCTTCCGGGAGTTCGCGCAGTTCGACTTCGGGGACAAGGAGGTGGAATGGTGCCTGCGGCTGTCCCCGCACTACTACAACACCGAGGACGAGGTCGATGCCGTGGCCGCCGCGGTCGGCGAGCTGGTACGGAGCCGCGGGTGAGGGCGGAGGCGGGGGCGGTGGGCCCGGCAGGCTCGGTGGCTGAGGGGGCCGGCGGAGCTGAGGGGGCTGTCAGGGCTGAAGGGACTGAGGAAGCTGAAGGAGCTGACCGGGCTGAAGGAGCTGACGGGGCTGCGGGGGCCGGTGGCGGCGCCGGCCCGTCGTCGTCCGAGGGGCGGCAGAGCCTCTGGCACAACGGCGACTTCCTGAGGTTCTGGTTCGGGGAGACGGTGTCGCTGCTCGGCACCCAGGTCACCAACCTCGCCCTCCCCCTGACCGCGATCAGCGCCTTCGGCGCCACCGACGAGCAGGTCGGGCTGCTGCGCTTCCTCCAACTCGTCCCGTACCTCGGGCTGGCCCTGCTGATCGGGGTCTGGACCGACCGGGTGCGGCGCCGGCCGGTGATGCTGGCCGCCAACGCCGTCCGGCTGGTGCTGATCGGCTCGGTGCCGCTGCTGCACTGGTGGCACGCCCTCGACCTGACGGTCCTGCTGGTGATCGCCTGCGCCGTGGGCATCGCGTCGGTGGTCTTCGACGTCAGCTGGATGTCGTACGTGCCCGCCGTCGTCCGCACGCCCGAGCACTACGTCGAGGCGAGCGCCAAGATGGGCACGAGCTCCTCCGCCGCCGACGTGGCGGGGCCTGGCCTCGCGGGCCTCCTCGTCTCGGCGCTGACCGCGCCCGTCGCGCTCGTCGTCGACGCGTGCTCGTACGCGGTGTCCGTGGTGTCGCTGCTGCTGGTCCGTACCCGCGAGCCGCGCCCGGAGCCGCCCGCCGCCGAACGGCACCTGCTGCGCGAACTCCGCGACGGGCTCCGGTTGGTCATGCGGAACCGGGTGCTGCGGGCGCTCGCGCTCGTCGGCTTCTGCTGCAACCTCTCCATGATCAGCACGTGGACGATGTTCCTGCTCTACGGCACGAACGACCTCCGCCTCGGCTCGTCCACCCTCGGGGCGGTCCTCGCCACCGCCTCGGTGGGCGGGCTGATCGGCTCGCTGGTCTCCCGCCGGGTCATCGCCCGCTTCCCGCTCGGCCGGGTGTACCAGGTCGCGCAGTCGGCGCTGCTGCTCGGCCCGACGCTGATCGTGCTGGCGGGCGGGCCGAGGCCGGTGATGCTGGCGATGTTCGTGCTGTCCTTCTTCACGACGTACCTGGGCCTGGGCGTGGCCGGGGTCATCATCGTGAGCCTCCGCCAGACCATGACGCCGCAGTCGATGATGGGCCGGATGACGGCGGCGTTCCGGACGCTGCTGTTCGGCGGCGGTGCGCTCGGCGGGCTCGCCGCCGGCCTGCTCTCGGGTCGACTCGGCGCCCACGGGGCGCTGGTCGTGGCGGCCGGCGGCTCGGCGCTGGTCATGGTCGGGCTGATGGTGTCGCCCGTCAACCGGCTGAAGGCGCTTCCCAAGGGGCCTGGAGGGACGGCTGGCGGGCCGGGTTGACGGGACATCCGGCTACTGATCGGACGTCCGGTGGGCGATGAGTCGTCCGGTGGGCGATGAGTCGTCCGGTGGGCAATGAGTCGTCCGGTGGGCAATGCCTGCGGTGTTCGCCGAGCGGCCGATCAGGCCGGCCACGCGCCGGCCCGGGCACGCGCCGGCCCCGACTGCCCGCCGGCCCCGGTCGCCCGCCGGGGCCTGCGGGTGGACCGCGCCGTCAGGCCGGGGTCCACCTGGCCAGGAGGCGGGTGGTGCGGTCCACCGCCGGGTGGTCCAGGCCGAGGGCGGCGATCTGGTCCGGGATGAGCGCCTCCAGGTCGGCGACCGCCCCCGGGACGTCCCCGGCCTCCGCCCGCCACCGGGCCAGTTCCTCGCGGCCGGCCAGGGTGTGGGCGTGCGCCGGGCCGAGTACGCGGGCCCGGTCGGCGTGCAGCTCCTCCAGGAGGCGGACCGCCCCGGCCGGAGCACCCGAGCGGCCGGTCCATTCCGCGACCGCAGCCCGCGTACCGAAGGTGTCGGGGTGGTCCGGGGCGCTCTCCCGCTGGACGGCGGCGAGGTCGGTGAAGGCCCGTAGCGCGAGGAGCGGTTCGCCCAGTTCGCCGCGGTGGCGCATGGCCTCCGCCCGGGCCCGCACGGTCCGCGGGTCGTCCGCACCGAAGCGGGACTCGGCCTCGCGCAGTGCCTCCCCGTGCAGGGCGAGCGCGCCGGTGTGGTCGCCGAGCCTGGCCCGCATGTTGGCGAGGTGGTTGCGGGTGCTCGCGGCCCCCGGGGCGTCCGCGCCCTCGACGCGCACCCAGTCGGTGTGCAGCGCCTCCAGCTTCGCGACGGCCGTACGCGCATCCCCGGCGGCACCCCGCCAGACCGCGGCGCTGCGCCGGGTCTGCAGGATGTCGGAGGAGTCGGGTGCGAGGACGCGCAGCTGGTCGGCGAGGAGGGCCTCGAAGGCTTCGGCGCCGCCGCGCGCGTCGCCCGACTTCGCCGTCCACCAGGCGAGGTACCCGCGGGTCTTGAAGAGCAGGTCCGCGTCGTCGGGGAACCGGGCCCGCACCTCGCCGAGCAGCGCGGCGAAGTGGGCGATGGCGGCGCCGGACCGGCCCGCCTCGCCCAGGCTGCGGCCCATCCGGTACAGCACCTCGTGGGGCAGCGGCGCGAGCAGCGCCTCGCCGGCGGTGGCCGTGAGGGCGGCGGCGTTCGCGCGCAGCGCCTCCTCCGCCGGGGGCGCCGGCTCCGGCTCCCGTTCCCAGACTGCCATCAGGGCATCGGCGGCGGCCGCGATGGCCCGCACCGTCTCTTCACCCGCCGTGTCCTCCCGTACCGCGCGCTGCACCAGCTGGTGAACGCGTACGGGGGAACGCGGTCGTTCCGGATCGAGTTCGACGAGGCTCAGCCGGCGCAGGTTGGCCAGGGCGAGCCGGGCGGCGCGGGTGCCCGGACCCGCGTCCTGCGGCAGGAGCGCGAGGACGCTCGGGGCGGCGAGCACTTCCTCGGGGATGCCGTTGGGGTCGAGGTACGAGGCCACCCGCAGGACGGGCAGGGCCGCACCGCCGGGGGTGAGGGCGTCGGCCCGGCGTACGGACAGCGCCCACGTGAGGGCGACGGGCCCGCTGCCCCGATCGGTGTCGGGGTCCGCGGCCGCCCCTCCCGGACCGGCAGCCCCGTCCGGCACGGCGGAGCCGGACGGGAAGACCTCCGCCAGGGTCAGCCGCCGGTCGGCCAGCTCCTCCCGGTAGGCGGCGCAGGACAGCGTGGGGTTGTCCGCGAGGTAGGTCCGCGCGTGCGCGAGGGCGATCGGGAGGCGGCCCAGGTCCTCGGCGAGGGCGGCCAGTTCGGGCCGCGGGTCCCGGCGGCCGGCGGTGGCGGACCCCTCGGCGAGATAGGCGACGGCCTCGTCGGCCGTGAACAGCCCGACCCGCACCAGGCGCCGCAGGTCCCCGCCCAGCGCGGCCTCCTGGCGTCGCGTGGTGACCAGGGTCCGGCCGTACGGGCTCGGGGGCGGCCACAGTCCGCGCAGGTCGGCCGGGTCTGCGACGTCGTCCAGGACCACCAGCCAGCGGCGGGGCGTCCACCCGGGCCCCGCGGGGCGGGGCAGCAGCCAGGTGAGGAACTCGGCGGCGGCCCGCTCGGGGTTCCCGCCGGAGGCGCCGAAGAGCCCCTCGGCGGCGGTGGCGTAGGCGGCGAGCACCGCGTCCCGGGAGCCGGCCGTCACCCACAGCAGCAGGTCGATCCGGCCGTCGCGCAGCAGTCGGCCGGCGTGGGCGGCGGCGATCTGGGTCTTCCCGGTCCCGCCGAGCCCCATGAGCACCCAGGACGTCAGGTCCCCGGCGCCGGCGCCGTCGGCGGCGGCCGCAGGGCTGACGGGCGCCGGCTCTGCGAGGTCCACGGCCAGTTCCCGGCGGCGGAACCCCTGGGCGCGGTTCGGCGGGAGACCGACGACATAGGGCCAGGCGACGGGGGTCGGGGGTGCGGGGAAGTGGATGTGCTGGACGTTCCCGGACCCGAACTGCACGGCGGTCGGCCCACTGAACCGACTCCCGCCCGGCCCGGGCACACCGCCGGCCAACTGCCCGGGGACGGGGGCCAGCTGCACGCCGGCGGGACCCGGACGCCCGTCGCCAGCGCCCGCCTGCGTCTCGGCAGGGGACCGCTGCTCCGCCGCGGCACCCGCCCGCCCGTCGCCAGCGCCCGCCTGCGTCTCGGCAGGGGACCGCTGCTCCACCGCGGCACCCGCCCGCCCGTCGCAAGGTCCCGCCTGCCCGTCCGCCGGGACCCGCTGCCCCTGCTGGAGGCTCGGCTGCTCATCGGCAGGGAGCGGCGTCCCCTCCTCGGGGGACGGCGGTCCGTCCACCGGTGGCTGCTGCTCTTCTTCGGGGGACCGCTGCGCATCGGCGGCGCTCGCGTGGGCTCCGTGGGCGGACGCGGCCGGGGTGTCCGGGGTGTCGGCGGCGTCAGGGGTGTCCGGGGCGGTTGGTCCAGCTGGTACGCCTGGTACAGGCGGCCACTCCGGTTCCGTCAGACGGTCCGGGCCGCGGCGCCCGGCACCGGCCAGTTCCCCGGCATCAGCAGGTCCCGCCGGACCACGCGGCTCGGCCGGGCCGGCCGCGTCAGGCCTGCCCTCCGCTCCCAGGCCGCCGGAACGCGCCGACTCCCCGACACCGACCTGTTCGCCGGAGCCGCCCGCCGAGTGGCCCGTGCCGTCCGAGTGGCCCGTGCCGTCCGAGTGGCCCGTGCCGTCCGAGTGGCCCGTGCCGCCCGAGTGGTGCGAGCCGCCCGAGTGGTGCGAGCCGCCCGAGTGGTGCGAGCCGCCCGAGTGGTGCGAGCCGCCCGAGTGGTGCGGGCCGTCCGAGTGGTGCGGGCCGTCCGAGTGGTGCGGGCCGTCCGTGCGGCCGCTACCGCCTGCATCGGCCGTTCGGGCAGTGGCAGCCGGACCACCCCGGCCCACCGGCAGGCCCGTGCTGTCGTGTTCGGCCGGACAGTCGGAGACCCGGCCGCCAGCACCAGCCAGCTCCTGGCCACCCGAGTGGTGCGGGCCGGATGGGCCGGCGTTACCGCCGGCAGCGGCCGCTTCAGCGGGACCTTCCGGCTCCGCCGGCTCCTCCGGGCCGTGGCCGCGGCCATCGGTAGCGTCCGCGTCGGCTTCGGCCCGTTCCCCCGCGGGGTCCGGTTCGGCGGGGCCGCCGGGGTCGCCCGTACCCGCCGGGCCGAGCGGGCGCTCCGGACGGCAGGTAGTGCCGGGGGCAGTGGCCGATGCCCCTCCGGCTCCCGGTCCGCCGGTTCCCCCCGGTTCCGCAAGGCCAGCCGCACGGCCCGGAACCCCCGGCCGGCCGGTGCCGTCAGCACCGGTCGGCTCCGCCGCAGCAGCCCGCTCAGCGGCGCCTGCCGGTTCGGTGGGGTCGGGGGCCGGCGGGATCACTCGGTGGTCCGGTCGAAGGTGACCTCCTGGGTGTTGCCGTCCCCCACCTGCACGGCCGTCGGCCCGGAGAACGTGTTGTGCGTGATCTCGATCCGTCCCACGGCCGCGGCCGTGGTGTGCTGGGCCACCAGCGCGCGCAGTTGCTCGGCCAGGGCAGCCCGCTCCGCGTCGCCGACGCTCTCCAAGAGGCCCTCGAACCGGGTCTGCCAGATGATCTCCTGCTGGATGCGCGCGGCGGCCGCGTCGGGCCGCCCGGGCGCCGCCAGTGCGGCCGCGGTCGCGTCGAGGTGCTCCAGCTCCGACCGCTCGCGGTGCGCGTCCCCGCGCCCGAAGAGCCGGGCCGTCCGTGCCCGGGTCTCCTCCCACAACGCCGTCCCGGCCTCCTGCACGACCGCGGACCCGCCCGCAGACGCCAGTGCCATCAGCGTTTCAGCCATCATGTGCTCCCCCTCGCATCGCCGCGTCAGCCGCTTTCCGTCGGTCCCTACCCACCCGTCAACCGTCCTGCACACCTCACCTGACCGGGTTCGTAACCCGCATGGACGGGGAACCGTACAGCGGCAGGGTTGGTCCGTCTGGGGAGGGCGTAATGACTGATCTTTGGCCAGGGGAGAACTTGTTGGGGCAGTGGATCGCCGGGACGGCGGTCGGGAGTCTGCAGATGGTCCGGACCGCGGGCCGGCTGGTTCTCACCGACCAGCGGCTGGCGTTCAAACCGCTGTTGTTCGGGGAGGGCGGCAGCGGCGTGTTCAAGCTCGCGTTCGGTCTGACCAACGCCGTCTCGGGGCTCGACGACCACTACCTCGCGCTGGTCGACATCACCGGGGTCGAGGCCATGAGCGGGCCGTCCCTGATGGCCGTCCACCTCCAGACCGGTGGGACGCGCCACTACCTCGTACTGCGCCGCCGGATCGGCCCGGTGTTCAGCAGCAAGCACGCCCCGTTCCGCGACAACGCGGTCGAGCGGATCGCCGCAGCGGTCGACGCGATCCGCAAGTAGGCGGCGAGGGCCGGGTGGCGCCGGCGCCACCCGGCCCACATCGGCCAAAGGCCCTGTGCACGTACCGCCGGGGCGCTACGTTTTTCAGACCGATCGGCATACAACGACCGACAACAGGGGGCTACATGCTGGCTGAGGCATTGACGGCGCTGGCCGCGGCAGGGGGTGCCGCGGTGGTGCAGGCGGCCGGTACCGACGCCTGGGAGGGAGTGCGCGGACGGCTGGCGCGGTGGTTCGGCCGCGGGAACGCCCAGCGGGAGCGCGACGAACTGGAGCGTCTGGACCGCAGTGCGGCCGAGGTCTCTGCCGCGGAGGACGACGGCACGGCCGACCGGGTCAGGGCGCGCCAGGAGGTGGCGTGGCAGACCCGTATCGAGACCCTGCTGGAGGGCCTGGACGACGAGCAGCGCACCGAGGCGGCCGGGCTCCTGCAGGAACTCCTGGAGCAGGCGGCCGCTCCCTCGTCCCCCGGCGGGGCCCCGGGGGTGTCCGGGAACACGTTCAAGGGCCCGACCGCGTTCCAGGTCGGCGACCACAACCGCCAGGATGTCCGCTTCGGCCCCCAGGCATGACCACGGCCGACGACGCAGGTCCGGTCGCCGGCAACGAAGGCAGGGGCGGGGGCGTAGGCGTAGGCGTAGGCGTAGGCGTAGGCGTAGGCGGCAACACCTTCAACGGCCCCGCCGCGTTCATCGCCGGCGACCACGCAACCCAGCACGTCACGTTCGTCCAGTGGAAGCCCGCCTACCGGATCGAGGGCTTCCCCGCCGCGCCCCGCCCGATACGCGCCCGCGCGCTGGCCGAGCAGCCGTCCCGGCTGCTGCGGGCCACGCACGCGGTGGTCCCGTTCACGGGCCGCGGAACCGACCTGACCGAGTTGGCCCGCTGGCGGGACGACCCGGCGGAGCACCTCGCCGTACGGCTGGTGCACGGCCCGGGCGGCCAGGGCAAGACCCGCCTGGCCGCCCGTTTCGCCGACCTGAGCCGGCGTGCGGGGTGGACGGTGTGGCAGGCGGTCCTCAACGAGACCGGCGCCGACCCCGTCGGCACCAGCCCGCTGCGCGACCTGGGCTCCGGTGTCCTGCTGGTGGTGGACTACGCGGAGCGTTGGCCCACATCGGACCTGCACGGGCTGCTGCGCGACCCGCTCCTGCACCGCACGGGCGTCCCCGTACGCATCCTGCTGCTGGCGCGCCCGGCCGGTGTGTGGTGGGAGGTCCTGCACACCTGGATCGAGGACCACCTCGACGCCCCGGGCGAGGCCCATGCGCTCCTGCCGCTGGCCGACGCCCCCCGGGCACGCGCCGACCTGTTCCAGCAGGCCAGGAACCGCTTCGCCGACCACCTCGGCCTCCCACCCGCAACGGCCGACGCCATCGACCCGCCGCCTGACCTGGACACCGACGTGGACTACGCCCAGGTCCTGACGATCCACATCGCGGCCCTGGCCGCAGTCGACGCCCGCCTCCACGACGACCTGGCACCCACCGACCCCGCCCGCGCCAGCGCGTACCTCCTGAAACGCGAGCGCGGCCACTGGGCCGCCTTGCACAAGCGCCCGCACGAACCGCTGTCCACGCCTCCGCAAGCGATGGGCCGTACGGTGCTCACGGCCACCCTCACCCGCCCCCTGGGACGCGACCCCCACGGCTGGGACGCCCTGCGCCGGGTCGGCCTCGCCGACACCGAGGCCGCCGCCGACACCATCCTGGACGACCACCGCTACTGCTATCCCCCGCCGGGCATCGACCCGGCCGGGACGCCGCCGGTGCTGGAGCCGTTGTACCCCGACCGCCTGGGCGAGGACTTCCTCGGCCTCAGCACACCGGCCGGCGGCCCCGATACGCCGCATCCGGTGCCCGGAACGGTCGACGACTGGGCGGATCGGGCCGCGGAACGCCTGATCCTCGGCCGCGCCGGCACCGACTCCCCCGCGCCGTGGACCCGCGACACGCTGACCGTACTGATCGAAACGGCCCGCCGCTGGCCCCACATCGCCGCCGGTCAGCTCTGCCCGCTCCTCAAAACCCACCCCGAACTCGCCCTGTACGCCGGCGGCACGGCCCTCGCGACCTTGGCCGCCATCGAAACCGTCGACATCACCGTCCTGGAGGCCATCGAGCCCCACTTCCCACCCGGCCGGCACACCGACCTCGACCTAGGTATCGCCGCCATCGCCGACCGCCTGGCCCGGCACCGCCTGGCGAACGCGCAGGACCTGTTCACCCACGCCCACGTCCTGGCCCTGCTGGCGATCCGCCAGTCCTACGCGGGCCTGCACGACGACGCCCTCGTCAGCGCTCAACGAGCCTCACAAAGCTGGCGCGACCTCACGCGAACCGACCCCGCCCATGAATCCGACTTCGCCGCCTCCCTGTCCAACCTCGGCGTCCAACTGTCCAAAGCGGGGCGGCGAACCGAAGCCCTCACCACCACCGAGGAAGCCGTGGCCATCTACCGTCGACTGGCCGCCGCCGACCCGGCCGCACACGCACCCGACCTCGCGGCCATCCTGACCAATCGCGGTGCCCAGCTCCTGGAAGCGGGACGACGGAGCGAAGCCCTCACCACCACCGAGGAAGCGGTAGCGGCCTACCGGCGGCTGGCCGCGGCCGAGCCGGCCGCACACGCACCCGATCTCGCCACCTCCCTGACCAACCTCGGCATCCAGCTGTCGGAAGTGGGGCGGCGGACCGAAGCCCTCACCACCACCGAGGAAGCGGTGGCGACCTACCGACGACTGGCCGCGGCCAATCCGGCCGCACACGAGTCCGACCTCGCCGACGTGCTGACCAACCTCGGGACGCAGCTGTCGGAAGTGGGACGACGGACCGAAGCCCTTGCCGCCACCGAAGAAGCAGTGACGGTCTACCAGCGGCTGGTGGCGGACAACCCAGCCGCGTACGAACCCGACCTCGCCCGCTCCCTGACCAACCTCGGCATCCAGCTGTCGGAAGTGGGACGACAAGCCGAAGCCCTCACCACCACCGAACGGGCAGTGACGACCTACCAGCGGCTGGTGGCGGACAACCCAGCCGCGTACGAACCCGACCTCGCCACCTCCCTGACCAACCTCGGCAAGCAGTTGTCGGAGGCGGGACGGCAGACGGAGGCCCTCGCCGCCACCGAACGGGCAGTGGAGATCCGACAGCAACTGGCCACGGACAATCCGGCCGCACACGGCCCCCTCCTCGCCCGCTCCCTGATCAACCTCGGCGTGGATCTGGCAGCGGCGGGACGGCCCACCGAAGCCCTCACCGCCAGCCAGAAGGCGGTGACGGCCTGCCGGCAACTGGCGGCGGACAACCCGGCCGCGTACGAACCCGACCTCGCCACCTCCCTGGCCAACCTCGCCGTACGGCTGTTCCAAGCGGGACGGTGGGCCGAAGGCATCGCCGCCTGCCGGCAGGCGATGGACATCCAACGGCGGCTGGCCGTGGACAATCCGGCGGCCCACGCACCCGACCTCGCCCGCGTCCTGTTCCTCTGGGCGACGATGCACACAGCGCTCCAGCAGGACCTGCCCGCGGCGCTGCGAGCGACGGGCGAGGCGGTCGAGCTCTACCGCAAGCTCCTGACCGGGGCGCCCACCGAGTACACGCTGCCGCTCCGTGCCGTGCTCGGCCTCCAGGCACACCTGCTCCTCCGGTTCGGTCGGCTCGGAGAAGCCCGCGCGATCCGCAAGTGGCTTGCCGTGACCGACGCCGCCTCCGCACCTGGTGAATAGGGCATCCGGCCGCCCTCCTGCACCGCGTGTCGGCTGCATGCGGCTACCTGCTGGGGAGGGGAACATGGGGGCCATGGGAAAGCTCATCCACTTCGTGCACCAGTCCCTCGACGGCTACATCGAGGGTCCGAACGGCGAGTTCGACTGGCCCGTGATGGGCGCGCAGCTCTCCGCGTACTCGCGGGAGCTGACCCCCGAGGGCACGGTCTTCCTGTACGGCCGCAAGGTCTGGGAGATGATGGCCGGCTTCTGGCCGGAAGCCGAGAAGCTCTCCGACGACCCGCACGACCTCGCCTTCGCCCCTCTCTGGCGCGCCGCGCCCAAGGTGGTGGTCTCCACCACGCTGACTGCGGCCGGCTTCAACACCCGGATCATCTCGGGGAACCCCGCCGAGCAGATCGCCGACATGAAGGGCTCCGGCGCGGACCTGGTGCTGTTCGGCGGTGCGGAGCTCGCCGCCCACCTCACCCGGCACCGGGTGATCGACGAGTACCACGTCGTCGTCCACCCGCTGCTGCTGGGCGGGGGCCGGCCGGCGTTCCCGGCCGGCGCCCACCGTACGGGCCTGGAACTGGTCGACACCCGCCCCTTCGACGGCCGCACGGTCCTGCTCCGCTACCACCTCGCCACCACCGTCGACGGGGCGTAGACCGCGCGTCCGACTCGGCTCCGCCACATCGCACGACGCCGTGCCGAGCACACGGCGGACGGGCGGGCCCGGGGACGCCGCTGGGCTGTTGGCCTGGCGGGTTATGTTGTGGCTTTCGTCGGGGGACTACGTACGGAGCAGGGCATGACACAGAACAGCGGGCAGGGGCACGACCCGGGACAGCAGTACGGGGGCGGCTGGGGCGGGGGCCCGCAGTGGGGGTATCCGCCGCCGGCGGCGCCGCAGCCGGGGGTGATACCCCTGCGCCCGCTGGACCTCGGGGAGATATTCAGCGGCGCGTTCGCCACCGTTCGGGGCCACTGGAAGCAGCTGGCCGGGGTCATGCTGGCCGTGCTGGGCATCGTCCTGCCGGTCATGGGCCTCGCGGTGGGCATCGCGGTGGCTTCGGTGTTCGAGCACTTCGAGCCCGTCTTCAACCCGCCGTTGGGCGAGGACCCCGCCTCCGAGGACGTCGTGCCGCTGCTCGTCGCGGCCGGGGTGCTGTTCGTCGTGCTGCTCGTGGTGGGGGTGTTCGGCACGGCGGTGATCGCCGCGCTCTGCCCGGCGGTGCTGAAGGAGGCGGTGACGGGCCGCCCGACCACGTTCCGGACGGTGTGGCGCGCCTCCGTCCGGCGGGCTCCCGCGGTGGCCGGCGCGACGCTGCTGGCCGGCCTGGTCGCCGGCGCCCCGATGGTCGCGGCGCTGGGGGTGGGGATTCCGGTGACGATCGCCGCGGCCGTCTCGGCGGACGGCGATGCCCCCGCGGCCATCGTCCTGATCCCGCTGCTGATCCTGGCCGCCCTGCCGGTGACCGTCTGGCTCAGCACCCGCTTCGGTCTGGCCTCGGCCGTCGTGGTGCTGGAGGGCCTGGGTCCGGTCGCCGCCCTGCGCCGCTCGACCGCACTGGTCCGGGGCGCCTGGTGGCGGATCTTCGGCATCACCCTCCTCGGCGGCATGATCGCCGGGGCGATCGGGTGGGCGATGCAGCTGCCGTTCAACCTCGTCGGCACGTTCGCACTGCTCCCCGCCACGGCCGGGTTGCCGGAGGACGGTGGCCCGACGGCCGGGTTGATCGCCGGCCTGGTGTTCACGTTCCTGCTCGTGATGTTCGGCGGCGCTGCCGGGCAGATGTTCCAGATCGGATTCACGCAGCTGGTGGGCTCCCTGCTGTACGTCGACCAGCGGATCCGGCGCGAGGGACTCGCCGAGGCGATCCTCGCCGACCTGGCCACCGGCCCGGCGCCGTACACAGCTCCGGCTCCGGCTCCGGCTCCGGCTCCGGCTCCTGGGTCGGCCGCTGGGCCGGCCGTGCCGCCGGAGAGTGGTGGGGCGGACGGCGGGCGGTAGCCCGCAGCGGAGCTGCCGGCCTGCGGGCCGGTCCCGATCGGGGGCCCGCTCCACCGCCCGACCGTACGCGGTCGAAGGGGCGGGGGGCGGGCCCCTCTCCATGCGAAAAGGCCCTGCCCGGGCGCACGCCGCAGCTACGGCACGCGCCCGGGCAGGGCTCGGGAGGACCCGGAAGGGGTGGGTCAGAACGCGGACTTCGACGCGGTGACGACCACGCACTCCTTGTACTCGCTGCCGTCGCCCTTGCCGGTGTACGGCGTGGTGGCCTCGGCCTTGGCGGACGCGCTCTTCGCGACCTTGAGGCCGGTCACCTTGGCCAGGGCCAGGTTGGCGTTCGAGGTGGCGTCCCCGCGGAACTTCATGGTGATGTCGTACGTGTAGTCCAGCGGAGCGCTGTTGGTGACGGTGAGGCGGGCCACCAGGTTCTTGCCCTCCAGCTTGCACCCGTCGATCCGGATGTCCCGCTCCGCCTTGTCGCGGCTGGAACCGTTCGGGACGGAGGTGCCGCCCGAGGTGCTGGTGCTGGTGCCGTCGTTGTCGTGGCTGCCGCCCGTGGTGGTGCTGCCGCCGCTGGTGCTGCCGGAGCTGCCCGAGCTGCTGGAGTGCGAGCTGGAGCCGTGGCCGCCACCGCAGCTCGCGCCGTGGGAACCGCGGGCTCCGGTCAGTGCGAAGACGGCGATACCGAAGACGGCGACGGCGCGGACATGGCGAAGCTTCACGTTTCAACCCCCGTTGAAATGGCAATGGATAAGCGCCCGGTCTTGACGAGCGCACGTCACCCTAGCAGTGGACGGGGATCTTCCGCTTCACAGATCTGTCTCAAAGCGGCCCCCGTCCGTGGACGGGAACGTGCACCCGGAGTCGGGCCCGCTCGCGCCGGGCGACGGAAGAGGGCCCGGACGGATATGCACCCGCCGGGCAACAAAAGGGGCAGTCGCCCGTCAGGAAAGCGTCTTGGCCGTGCTGGTGACGACCCGTTGGGCCCGAAGGGCGGTCAGGTCCGCAGGGCCAGTTCGGCGGCGATGGTCTTGCCCACGGGCGGGCGGTCGTGGACCTCCCAGCGCGTGGCCACGGCCTGTACGAGGAGGAGGCCGCGGCCCGCCTCGGCGAGCAGGTCGGGGCACGCAGGCCCCGAACCCGAACCCGAGCCCGGGGCCGGGGCCGGCGCCGGGGGGCGGCACTCGCCGCGGGTGTCGGAGACCTCGATGCGGAGCACGTCCGCGGTGAGGTCACCACGAGTTCGAAGTTCCGGCCGGGAACCCGGCCGTGGGTGACGGCGTTCGCCGTGAGCTCGGCCAGTACGAGGGCTGCGGCGTCGGAGGTGTCGCTGCCGGGCGGAACGCCCCAGGCGTGCAGCTCGTGGAGGGCGAGGCAGCGCGCGAGCCGGGCGCCGCGCGGGGTGGAGCTGAACCGCTGGGAGAACACACGTACGGTCACCGGCGTCTCCCGGGTCCGCTGTGCAGGGGGTGGCGTCATGACCCCGATGTGGCGGCGGGATTCGGCGTTCGCCAGGGTCGCGGCGCGTACGCTCGGTCAGCGTACGCGCACCGAGGGTGGACAGTACGCATCACCGAGCGTGAGCATGGGCGGGGTCGGGAGCGTTACGGAAGTACGTGCGCGGGAGGTGGCCCGGGATGGCCTACAAGAAGACGGACGAGGGCAGCGGTACGGGCAGCAGGGGGACGCGCGGCCGCGGCCCCTCCGGCGGGAAACCGGAGGCGTCGGACAGCCTGCGCACCTTCGGCGCGGTCGTCCAGGCCCTGCGGGAGCACGCGCGGCTGAGCCGGCAGGAGTTCGGGGAGCGCGTCCGCTTCTCGAAGCACACGGTGGCCTCGGTCGAACAGGGCCGGCGCATGCCGGACGAGGACTTCGTCGAACGGGCCGAGGACGCGCTCGGCAACACGGGCGCACTGCGGCGGGCGGCCCGTCACCTGTCCCGCCAGCCGGGATTGGCCAGCTGGTTCCGGCCCTGGGCGCGGATGGAGCAGAAGGCGATGACGCTGTACACGTACGAGTGCCGCATGATTCCGGGCCTCTTGCAGCCGGAGTCGTACGCGCGCACGCTGTTCGTGGACCAGCTGCCGCCGCTCAGCGACGCCCAGATCGAGGCCCAGTGGACGGCGCGGGCGAAGCGGCAGCGGTTGCTGAGGGGCCGTCCGAACACGACGTTCGGGTTCATCCTGGAGGAGCACCTGTTCCGGCGGGGTGGAGGTGACCCGTGAGCTCATCGACCACGTGCTGGAGGTCGGGGAGCTGCGGAATGTCGAAATCCAGGTGATGCCGCTGGAGCGGCCGGCGCATGCGGGGCTGGACGGGCCCATGCAGCTGCTGGAAACCCGGGAGGCAAGGTGGTTCGCCTACTGCGAGGCGCAGCGAAGCAGCGTGCTGATCGCCGACTCCAAGGAGGTCAGCGTCCTCCAACGACGGTATGCCGGGATGCGGGCACAGGCCCTCTCCCTGGAGGACTCCGTGGGCCTGTTGAGGGAGATCCGAGGAGCGCTATGAGCACGGAAGAACTGGCCTGGTTCAAGAGCAGCTACAGCAGCAGCGGGTCCGGCGACTGCGTCGAAGTCGGCCTCTCCTGGCACAAGTCCAGCTACAGCAGCGGCGGCGACGGCGACGGCGACTGTGTCGAAGTCGCCACCTGCCCCTCCGCGGTCCACGTCCGGGACTCCAAGCACCGGAACGGCCCGCGGCTCAGCCTCTCCCCCACCGCATGGGCCGGCTTCCTGGCGTACGCAGCCGAAGCCTGATCCGGACGCGGATGGTGGCGGGGGCCGCGCCAACGGCCCCCGCCGGGCGGCGTGGATCCGGACCGTCGGCTCCCGCGCGGGTGGTGCGAATCTTCAGGGATCCGCCCCAAGGGCAGTATGCGCGGCCGGAGGGTTGTTCAGTGCGGTCCGTTCTTCGTGAACGCCCGCGGCCGGGCACGCGGCTCTGAGCTGGGAGGACGTACCGGGCGGAGACTTGTTCACGACCGGGCGTGCGGCCGCAGGGATTGTTCGCGCTGGCGCCATATGGCATGACATGCCGGAATTCTGGGCTTTTTGCAGGCCAGTGTTGCGGGGACGCGGGCTCGGGCATGGTGGAGGGGCGCCCGCAGGTCGGAACGCCGACCGCGAGTGGACCGTAGCGCCAACTGCGGTACTGCGAAGGCGCGTTGGGTGTGCGTATCCGGACCGTCGTTCTCGAAGGAGTCGTCGTCATGGTGATGTCCGTGGCTTCCGGTACCTCCGTTCTTCCATGGGCGTGGGGGCGGCGCCTGTCCCCCGTCCTCGTCGTCAAGGTCGTCGTCATCGCGGTGGTGGCCGTGGTCACCGCCGTCCTCGGGGGGCTCGGGCAGGCCCCGGGGACCTCGCTCGCGGTGATCGTCATGGTCACCACCACCGCGCTGGAACTCGCCCGCCGGATCACCGGTGACGGGCCGGGCTCCGGCGAGCGCGGGGGCCCGGCCGGTTCAGGGTCCGGTTCCGGCGTACGGGCCGGCCGGTAGCGGCATGGGTACGGGACGGCAGGGGCGGCCCCAGCGGCCCGTCGACCCCACCGTCCCGGCCCTGGCGGAGCTCGCGCGGGAACTGCGCGAGCTCCGTGCCGCGGCCGGGCTGACCCTCGACGAACTGTCCGCCGCCACGCACTGGAGCAAGGGCGCGCTCAGCGCGGCCACGACCGGGCGCGACCTGCCGCGCTGGGAACTCGTCAAGGATTGGGTGCTGGCCTGCGAGGCGGACGCCAACCTCGACCTGTGGCGCGCCCGGCACGAACGGGCCCGCGTGCAGCACCAGGGCACCCGGGTCGTCCTGCCGGGCCCCACCCCGGCCCCCGCGCCGGCCCCGGCGGCCGACGGGCCGTCCGGTGGTGTGCCGTCGGGCGTACCTGCCGCCGGTTCGCCGCCCCTCGGGGAGCCGCGGTCCGGCACGGGCCCGGGGGCGGCCGGCACCGGCCCGGCGCTGCCCGGCGAACCGGCGGTGACCGGCGGGCCGCTGACCACCCCCGGCACCGCAGGCAGCACCAGTGCCCCGGGCGCCGCGGGCGCCTCCGGCACCCCGGGCGCGGCCGCGGTCCCGGCCGCCGGCGCCCTCCCCGGCCCGCTGGAGCGGGACGCCTGGCGGACCCTCGCCCCCGACCGGCGGCCCTGGGGGGTCAACGCGCACCCGGCGCCGATCCCGATCCGCTACACCACCGTCGGGCCCGACTTCACCGACACCGGCTCCGGCGCCGACGCAGCCGACCTCAGCGGGCGCTACGACCAGATCGCGGAGGTCTTCGCGCTCGCCCGGCACCCGCGGCTGCTCATCCTCGGTGACCGCGGCACGGGCAAGACCCAGCTCGCCCGCCACCTCGGCACGCGACTGCTCACCGCGGACGACGGCCGTGGGGGCGGAGGTGACGCTGGCGGAGGTGTCGGGGGTGGTGGTGGCGCGGTTCCCGTACTGGTGTCGCTGCGCGGCTGGCGGCCCGAGCACGGCCCGGACAGCCTGCTGGCCTGGATCGCGGACGCGCTCACCGACTGCACCACGGAGGACGTCCGCACCCTCCTCGGCCGGCACCACCTGCTGCCCATCCTCGACGACTTCGACAGCCTGAACCCGCGTCAGCGGGTCCGCGCCCTGCACCTCTTCAACCGGCTGCCGGAGCAGGCGCCGTTCGTGCTGGTCAGCGGCTGGGCCGAGTTCGCGAGGGCGGTGGAGAAGACCGACACCGTCATCGCGGGCAGCGCCGGGGTACGGCTGCGTCCCGTCGGGGTCGGGGAGCTGCGCGGCTGGATCCAGCGCAGCTCGCGTTCCCGTGCGAAGGAGCAGGACTGGGAGCCGGTGCTGGAGGCGCTTGCCGCCCGGCCGGACGCGCCGGCCGCCGCCGTCCTCGCCGACCCGATGCTGGCCTGCGCCGCCCGGCTGCTCTACACCGACGGGCGGGCCGACCCCGCCGAGCTGATCGCCGAGGACGCGACCGTCGAGTCGCTGGAGATCCGCCTGGTGCAGCACCTGTTCGGCGCGCTCCCCCCGTACCGCCACCACCCGGGGCGGCTGCACGAGCAGCGCCGCCACGCGGTCCTGCACCTGCTGGCCGGGCGCGAGCACGAGGAGGGCGGGCCCGTCGGCGACCTGCGGGTGCTCTACCGGGGGCGGCGTCCCACCCGGCGGCGGGCCGGCATCCAGGCCGCGGTGCTGGGCCTGCTGTCGTGGCTCCTGCTCAACCTGGCCGAATCCGACGCGGTGCAGGGGCCGTACGCGTCGTCGGACCAACCGGCCCTGGGAGTGGCCGGGTTCGTGGTCGGGACGCTGATCGGATTCGGCTGGTACGGCTACCTGCGGCACCGGCTGGACGACCGGGCACCCCGCGCGGACCCCATCGGCCGCGCCGGGCAGTGGCTGCTGCGGGCCGTCCCGGCCGGGCTGGCGCTGGTCCTCGCGTTGCCGATCAGCGGCACCGCGGCGGAGGACTCGCCCCTGCTGGTGCTGGCCACGCTGCCGATCGGGATCGCCGTGTGGACCGCCGAGCAGGCAGTACGGCAGGCGGATCCCCGCTGGCTGCTGACCGACCTGTTCTTCCCGCTGCTGTTCCTCCTGCTGTTCCTGGGCCTCGCGTCGTCGGCGGGCGGCATCGGATTCACGCTGTGCTTCCTGGTGCCGGTGTTGTCCTGGATCACCGTGAACGGGCACTGGGTGCGGGCCGTGTTCGCCTCCCGGTTCGCTCTGTGGGACCTCCACCCGGGCGTCGTACGGCGACTGCTGCACGAAGCCACGGCCCCGGACATCCTGCGCGTCGGCCCGCGCGGGTGGTCCTTCACGCACCCGGCCGTCGCCCGCTGGTACCGGAGCGCACCGGGGCTGCCGGAGGGGGATACGGGGCGGGTCTAGCGGGGGCGTGGCGACGGCAGGGGCGGGCGGCGGCAGGGGCCGGGGGCGGCGGTTTTGCGGTTCCGGCAAGTTTCCTGGGCCGTTTCGGCACGCGGTCCGAGCATGGGCGGCATCTGCTCCCTACCGGAAGGCGGCCTCCTGATGAAGACCGCGGCGACCCGCTCCGCCCCTGACACCCCCCCTGAAGTCCCGGCCGTCCCGACCGAGTTGAGTGCGCGGAGGCGGTGGACGGTGTTGGCCGTCTGCGCGCTGAGCATGTTCCTCGTCGGTCTCGACACCACCATCGTCAACGTCGGCCTGCCCGTGATCGGGCGCGGCCTCGGGGCGGACACCCGGAGCCTGGAATGGGTCGTGGACGCCTACACGATCATCCTGGCCGGCCTCCTCATCGCGTCCGGCGCGCTCGCCGACCGCTTCGGGCGGCGCCGGGTGTTCCGCTGCGGGCTCGTCGTCTTCGGGGTGGCCTCGGTGGTGTGCGCGCTCGCCCCGTCGCTCGGCTTCCTGATCGCGGCGCGCGCCGTGCAGGGCGTCGGGGCGTCGATGCTGAGCCCGGTGGCGCTGGCGATCGTGGTGAACGCGATGCCCGACCCGCGGGAGCGGGCGCGGGCGATCGGCGTGTGGGCGTCGGTCTTCGGGCTCAGCATGGCGGCGGGGCCGGTGACGGGCGGGGCGCTGGTCGAGGCGTTCGGCTGGCGGTCGGTGTTCTGGATCAACGTGCCGGTGATCGCCGCCGCGCTCGTCCTGGTCGCCGTGTTCGTACCGGAGTCGCGTGGGGAGCGGGCCCGGCGGGTCGACCTGCCCGGGCAGGTGCTGCTGACCCTGGCGCTGGGCGTGTCGGTCGGGCTGCTGATCGAGGGGCCGCGGATGGGGTGGGCCTCGGCGCCCGCCCTGGCGGGGTACGCGGTGGCCGCGGCGGCGACGGCCGCGTTCGTACGGGTGGAGCTGCGGCGGGAGGAGCCGTTGATGGACCTCGGGCTGTTCCGGCGGAGGGGGTTCGCCGCGGCGGTGCTGGGCGCGGTGGCCGTGTTCGTCGCGCTGAACGTGACGCTGCTGCTCACCACGCTGTACCTGCAGCAGGGCCGCGGCTGGACCCCGCTCGCGGCCGGGCTCATGACGCTGCCGATGGCGGTGGGGGCGACGCTGTGCGCACCGTGGTCCGGCAGGCTGGTGGGGCGGGTGGGGCCGCGGCGTCCGCTGGTGCTGGCGGGGGCGTTCATGGCGGCGGGCGGGCTGTGCCTGGTGGGGCTGGGCGCGGACACGAGCGTGCTGCTGCTCCTGGCCGCGTACCTGCTGATCGGCATCGGGTTCGGCTTCGCCAACGCCCCGCTCACGGACACCGCGGTCGGTGGTCTGCCGAAGGCGCGGGCCGGGGTGGCGGGGGCGGTGACGTCCGCCGCCCGGCAGGTCGGTGCGGCGGTGGGCATCGCCCTGGCGGGGGGCCTGGTCGCGGGGGCTGCCGGCCCGGGCGCGATCGCGGCGGCTTCGCGCCCGGGGTGGGCGCTGGTGGCGGGGTGCGGGGTGCTGCTGCTGGCGGTGGCACGGGCTTCGCGGAGCGGGGCGGGGACTGCCGGGGCGGGGACGAAGGCGACGGCGACGACGGCAACGGCAACGACGACAGGGACCCGTTCCTGAACTTTGTGCAGGACGGCCTCCGTTGCCTATCGTGAGCCCATGGCGCGCGAAACCCTGACCAAGGACCAGATCATCCGCACCGCGATCGAGCTGCTCGACGAGGAGGGGCTGGAAGGCCTCAACATGCGCAGCCTCGGCAAGCGGCTCGGCGCGGCGGCGACGGCGGTCTACTGGCACGTCAAGAACAAGGACGACCTGGTGCTGCTCGTCGGCGACGAGGTGTGGGACGAGGTCGAGCTCCCGGACCTGGACACGGTCGACTGGCGTACGGCGGCGACCCGGATGGCGCTGAGCCTGCACGCGATGCTCACCCGTCACCCGTGGCTCGTGCAGGCCTTCGGCTCCCACCTGTTCTACGGGCCCCGGAAGGCGCGCCACGACGACCGCATCCTGGCGGTGTACGAGGCGGCCGGTTTCAGCGGGGCGGCGGCCGACCGGGCGGCGGCGAGCGTGTTCACGTACGTCCTCGGCAACGCGCTCGGCGCCTCCGCCACCGCCTCCCTGAACCGGAAGATCAGCCGCGAGGGCCGCGACCCGGAGGAGGTCCTCCGCGAAACCACGGCGAAGGCGGCCGAGGCCGCGAGCGGCCTCCCGCACCTGCAGAGCCGCCTGAACACGACGTCAGCGGAATACAACGAGGCCCCGGAAGCCACCTTCACCTTCGGCCTGGAGTCCCTCATCGCGGGTCTGGAGACCCAGCTCGGGTAGTGCGGGGCAACAGTTCACTTGTGGGGGATCTGCTCAATCAGGGTGAGGTGACAGGAGGCCTTGAGGGTGGGGTGCTTCGAGACTATCCAGAACGAGCCGTCGGCGGCGCGGCCCACCGTCCGGGACCTGGTCTTCCACGAGGCCGGGACATAGCTCCTGGCACAGTTCAGCAGTTCCTGCTGGGCCTCCTCGCGGAGCTTGTTCCCGCTCAACGGGCGGACCGTTACCTGTCGTTGCGGGCTGGCGGCTCCGTCGGAGGTGAACGTCTCGTCGGTGACGATCAGCCAGGTGGTGGACATGGACGTGCTCCTCGTGTCGTGGGTGCGGGCGGGGGGGGGCCGTTCCCGGTCTGTTTCTTCTGCTCTCCGGGGTGAACCGCGCCCGAGCGGTGCGCCTGTCGCACCGTCGGAAACGAGAATGTCCGCGGGTCCGGGGGTAGGCGGGGCGGCGCGTGCGGTGGAATGCTGCACCCTCCGTTTCACCGCCCTGACCTGCGATTTCAGTGGTCCGGTGGAACATTCGGCAAGGGGTGTGGTCGTGTTGGGGAGTGCTCGTCCGTCCTTCATCGAGCTGGCCGGGGCGCTAGGCGGGGCACTGGACGAGTGGTCGGCAGCGGTCAGGCAGGCGCTCGCCGCCCAAGGCCGCTACCAGAACTGGCTCGCGCGGCGGCTGGGGACGCCACCGCCGAGAGTGTCCTTATGGCTGCGGGGGCGGGAACAGGTCTGGCTGAGCGGCGCGGGACTGCCCGGGGCCGGCACCACGCAGGGCATCGTCCGTGAGCTGGCTCTCGACGGCGAGCCGGCTCAGCGACTGGTCCGCCTCGCCGAGCGGATCGACCACCTGCAACGGCAGTTGGAGGAGCTCAGACCACGGGACTGGCGCAAGCGCGTCGAGGAACAGCTGCGGGCGGACGGGCTCCCCGCCATCGCAGCAGCAGCGCCGGAGCCTTCCCCGATTGCGGACGCGGCCGAACCCGCCGGTGCGCAAGCCCCCACCGCCCACGACTCCACACTCGGGCGGTGGGCCTCCCGGCCGCGTACGACACGGCTGGTGGCGGCCGCCACGGTGGCGGTCGCGGCCGCGGGCCTCGTCGCCTACCTGGGCTCCGGACGGCCGGACGGCCCCGGAACCGCCGGGGCGACCTCCACCCCGGCAGCCGTACGCACGCATGCGGGACCGGGTACGGATACAAGTACGAGCGCGGGTACCGGGCCCGGTGGCTCCGCGCCCGCGCTCGAACAGCCCGGGCTGGAGAAGGACACCCTGGGCCCGGACAGCCGCTGCAGCGAGCCGCTGCCCGGACCGGAGGCCGTGGTGTGGCGGGTCTGTGCGCAGGTCGAGGCGGGCCGGGTCTCGTTCGCCGTCAAGCTCACCAACCAGGCGGACGGGGCGACGACGGCCCGGGTGCGGGTCCGGGTGCAGTACGTGCAGGCCAAGGTGTTCCACCCGTGCCCGATGGCACCGAACGCGCAGCCGGTCGACGTCCCGGCGGGCAAGACGGTCATCACGGACCCGGGCCTGTGCTCCGTCCCCCGCGAGGCGGTGCCGTTCGCGTACCAGGGCGTGGGCTGGGTCGTCCCGGCCAACGCCAACGGCGGCTCGTACGAACTCTCCCCCACGGCGCACGTCTACCCGGACCGCACCCTCTGGAAGCCGGACCTCCTCTGACGCCGCCCGCGTGTTCCACCAGTGTCGGAATCCGCCGGCATACGGAGCTACATGAACGGCGACGCCGCCCGCTGGCGGTGCTCGCGCGCTGTTGGGCTGCAAGCTCTCTCGTGTGCGCCAATGTCGGCGTTGGCATTGCCGTCAGATGGCAACGCCGCGTGAGGGCGGTGGATCAGGCTTTGGGCCGGCTCGCCCGGGTTGGGGTCGGCATGGTCAGGGGGCCGTACGCTGGCCGGCAACTCGGGCAGGCTTTGGGCCTGACCGCAATGTGAACGAGTGGCCCCCTGGCCTTGCCCGACGCGGACCCGAACCGGGGAAGTGGGCACAGCCCACGGAACCGCCCGCCGGACCGCCGACCTTCGTCCCGGTCAACTCCCCACCGTTGCACGGCCGTCGGCCTGACGCTCCCAGTGCTGGCGCGTCCGGGCTCCTCCGCGCTCCCGGCGGTCCGCCATACTGTCTCTGCGCGGCCTGGTCGCTGGCCGGATCTCGGCGGCGAAGCCCAGAGCGGGCCGGGTGGGCGGCCGAGCCGCACGCGACCCGCGGGCCAGCGGGACGCACATCGGAAGCCTCGCTCTGATCCGGCAGCCGGCATCCATCGCGCCAGGCCGACAGGCCCGAGCGCTCAGCCCTCGGCTTGGCACAGGATGCCCGGCGCCAAGACGTTCACGAAGACCACGGATCACACCCGTGACACAGACGCCTCGTACGAGCCGGTCCACCAGGGCAGTTCTCCGCTGACATGGCCGTCAGCGTTGCCGCAGCATCGTATTTGCCGCGCACCCGAAATCCAAGTAGCCCCCTTCATCGGATACAAGGGGGCTACCGTAGCCGCAAGGCCCATCAGATTTGTTCACTCAGGACAAAATTCCACAAGATCAACCCTTCGGGGGCCAGGAAATAAACCCCTCGAACCTCTTCTCGGTCTCCTCGTCCGACAAATCCCCCCCGATGGCATGCCATCGTGTAAATTTTCCGGCCACAGCGAGTCGCATGCCGAAGGCTCGCGCCATGTAATTTACGACCTGGAATGCCGTGCCAGTGCGATCGTCAGACGGGCCCAGTTCGTCCACCAATCTTCGCAGCACCATCACAATCGATTGCTCGGTAACCCAGCAAGAGCGGATCGATTGAATGATCCTGCTTCGTTCCGCTTCATATTTCTCGACACCCATCCATTCCTCCTATCCAGTAAAGTAGACCATCACCTCTTGAAATGTTCCGTCAGAATTTTGGAGTGACATATCGTGATCGATGAATACGCTAGACCACCCCCTCCTCTTGGCCTGCCCACCGGTCCACGTTCCCCGCGCTGCATCCTCAAGCGAGGATCCTCCGCGGATCAACTCGTTGAACTTCCTGAGGTTCGTGTCCAGTGGACCTGCGTTCCAAGACGCCGTGATCCCCCGGATGTTCGCTGCGCCGCCGAATGCATCCAGTGCCTCCTGAAACATCTCACTACCCGTCGGAACCCCTTCGATTCTGGATCCAGTGGGTGTCCTGGCCCTAAGGGTCATCTCCACCATGCCATCTTCGAAGGTGGCCGAGAGCCCACGATTATCCGTCGCTCCGTAGCGATTCTCGTAATACTGGGTACCGCAGTTGTGTACGAGGACCGGCGTGGCGCCTGCCAGCACATAGTACGTGTGGAAGGCGTTGACGGTGAGGTTGTGGGTGGTTACTGCGTAGGGGTAGTTGCGCTTGGTCTTGACCGTGACGGCGGTGCCGTCGGGGCGGCGGAGTTGCTCGCCCGGGTTGAATTCGCCCGCGTCGACCCCCTGGCGGCGGGTCTCGTTCCAGTGCGGGTGGTGGAAGGTGGAGGTGAGCTGGGCGGGCGGGGCCCGGGGGTTGGAATCGTCGGTGAGGGCGAGGTCCGTGAACTCCTTGTCGTCGGGCGTGGTGATGGTGGCCGTCACCTGCTGCGGACGGGTCTCGCCCGTCTGGGGGTCGGTGGCCAGGACCGTGTCGCCGATGCGGACGTCCTGGATCTCCTTCGTGCTGCCGTCCGCCATCTGGACGCGGGTGCCGGTCGGGAAGCTGTTGCGCTTGACCTTGCATGCCGTTCCGGCGTCCGCCTCCGCGCCCCCGCTGCTGTGGGATTCGGCGGAGCCTGCGCCGGCCTCCGCATCGGACGTCTCGCGGGTGGCTTTGGATTCCGTTCCCGCGCTGTCGGTGGCTGTCTCCTTGCCGGCCTTCTCCGATGCCGATTGGGCTGCTTTGGCCTCGGCTTCGCGGGCTTCCTTGACTGCCGTCTTGGCCCGCGTCGCGGCCTCTGCCGCGCGGGACACCCCTCGCTCGGCTTCGTGGACGGCTCCGTACGCCTTGTTCAGCTCCTTGTAGATCTTGAAGGCCTTGATGCCGACCTTGATGGCCTTGGCGATCTTGCCCCAGGGAACGAAGTTCAAGGCCGTGTTGATGCAGGCCATGACGTCGCCCTTGGTGAAGCAGTCGCGGGCGTCGTTGTAGCCGATCAGGTCGCCGACGAGGTTGACGACCTCGTGGATGAGGTGGTCACGCCGCTGCTTGGCCTTGTGGAGGCGCGTCGTGGCAGCCTCCAGCTTGCTGCCGTCGTGGTCGTGGTCGCTCGTCTCCTCGTGGTGGGAGAAGGTCTGGGTCTTGACCCAGCCGCTCCCACCGCATTCGCCCTGCTCGCACTTGTACGCCAGCCCGGTGGGGTCCGACTTGTTGATCGGGTCGTTGTTGGAGTAGGCGTACGCGTTCCACTGCTGCGGATCGCCCGCGTCGACGATCGGGTCGGGGCTGATGAAGCGGCCCGTCGTCGGGTCGTACTCACGGGCTCCGAGGAGGGTGAAGCCGGTCGACTTCTCCCGCATGCCGCCGACGAAGCCCTTGTCCCCGGCCCAGGCGCCCGGGGCCGGCGGAGTCCCGCGCTCGTTGCCGAACGGGTCGGAGGCGCGGCGGACGTGGGCGAGGTCGGTGGCCTTGAACTGGACGCCGCCCGTGCCGTGGTGGTCGGAACCCTGGTAGGTGAGGTCGGACGCGCCGCCGGTGGTGGTGCGGGTGACGGACAGGCCGCCGGGCGCCGCGTAGGTACGGACGTTGCTGACCTTGCCGGTGGTGGTGTTGAGGGTGATCTGGTCGGTGCCGAGGTTCAGGGTGGTGCTGTCCGGGTCACGGCGGATGAGCTGGTTGCCGCCCGTGTCGTAGAGGTAGCTGGTGTTGCCCTTCTCGCCGGTTCCGGTGAGCTTGTCGAGCTTGCCCTGGTCGTTCCAGGTCAGGGTCCGGGTGCCGGGGGTGTCGGTGACGGAGGCGGTGTTGCCGCCCGCGTCGTAGGTGTAGGAGGTGACCTTGGTGCCGGCCGGGCCTGATTCCGTCGAGGTCATCAGGGCGTGCGGGCCGCCCGTACCGCCGCCCGTCTTCGGGTCGGTGGAGGGGGTGTTCTGGCGGCCGCCGAAGGTCTGGGTGACCGTCGTGTCCTTGGCGGTGTCGCCCGTGACGTCCTTGCGGACCAGCTTCTTGCGGTTGCCGATCAGGTCGTACTCGTACTGCTGCCAGTACGGAGCCGGGCCGCCGACGCTGGACTTGCCCGCGGCGTCGACCGCGGGACCGCTGGAGTTGGTGCAGCCTCCGATGCCGGGGACGCTGGGCTTGGGCGTGGTGGTCTGGCTGCCGGTGTCGGTCCAGGCCTGGGTGAGCCGGCCCAGGTAGTCGTGCGTGAAGCACTGCAGGTCGCGCTTGGCGCCGTCCTGGGTGTTGCCGACCGAGGTCAGCTGCCCGACCTGGTTGTAGGTGTAGTCGACGACGTCGACGCTCGCGGTCGCCGCGGTCTGCTTGTCGAGCGTGGAGCGGACGGGGCGGCCGGTCGCGATGTCGTAGTCGAGCGTGGAGACGATCTGCAGGCCGGTCTCACCGACCGTGGTGCGGATGGCCTGCCCGTACGGGTCGAAGGAGACGCGCGCGACGTACGGGCTTTGGACACCGCCGACGGTGCCGTCGAGCGTGGAGAGGTTGCCGGCCCCGTCCGTCCCGATGGCCAGGGACTCGACACCGAGTCCGGCCTTGGGAATGGCCGGCAGCTCCGACCGGACCAGCTGCCCGTACGCGTCGTAGGTGTTCTTCGTCTCGTAGACGCCGGCCAGGCCCTTCTCGACCGGCGGGATCGTCACCCTCGTACCGAGGACGGTAGCCGCCGTCGTAGCCCGTGACTTCGGTGACGTAGGCGCTGCCGCCGGCCCCGCCGACATAGCGGGTGCTCGTGGCGGGCTTGCCCAGGACCTTGGCGTCATAGGTGAAGCCGCCCACCTGCTTGGCCGGGTCGACGGCCTTGCCCTCGTACGTGGCCACGGTGCGGCCGAGGACGTCCACCAGGGTGGTGGCGCTCTTGCCCCTGCCGTCGGTGACGGTGGTGAGGTTCTTGCTGTCGTCGTAGACCGTGGTGCCGGTGCCGGAGTCCGGGTCGGTGGTCTTCACCACCCGGCCGAGGAGGTCGTAGGCGAAGGTCCACTCGTTGCCCGCGGCGTCCTTCCGCCGGAGCTCCTTGCCCTGCGCGTTGCGCTCGTACGTCGTCTCGTCGTACGCACCGGCGGGCGTATTCGACTTGTACTGGCGCAAGAACGACGTGGTGCCGTTGCTGACGGTCGCCGTCGCGTAACCGCCGTTCGGCGGGATCGTGCGGGTCTCGTCAGCGCCCGGGTACTCGGTCCTGGAACGCCACTGCTCCTGGCCGTACGACTGGAACACGGACGCCGTCGTGCGGCCCAGACCGTCGAAGACGCTGATGGTCTGCGCCGGGATCTTGCTGTCCGGGTTCACGCCACCGTTGGGCAGGAACAGCGCTCCCGAAGGCTCGGCCTCGTCGTTGTAGTAGGGGGCGCTCGTCTTGACCTGGCGTCCGTGCGAGTCGAAGAGGGCGTCGGTGATCAGGCGGCCCTTCGCGCCCGACGCCGTGTTCGCCTGGGTCTGGCGGATCCGACCCAGGCCGTCGTAGATCGTGTAGCTGGTGGTGTAGGCCCGCTTGTTTCCCAGGAGCGCCTGGCTCAGGACGCTGGACGGTGCGTTGGTGCCGTTCATCGCGTACGAGTACTTGCGCACGGGCAGGGCGCCGCTGGCCCGCTCCTGGCCGGGCTGCCAGATGAGCGTGACCCGGCCGAAGGCGTCGTACTCGCGCTCGGCGACGTGCTTGTTCTCGTCCGTCGTCTTCAGCGGCAGCGAGCGGCCGGGGTCGAGGGTCGTGGTCGTCTTCCAGCCCAGCGGGTTGGTGTGGGTGACCTCGGTGGGCAGGCCGCCGGTGGCCGGCTTGTACTCGGTCGTGGTGACCGCGCCGTCGGGGTGGGCGGCGTCCTTGCGGACCTTGTTGGTGTTGCTCGTGACGCGGCCGTACGCGTCGTACGTAGAGGTGGAGTTAAGGCGGTAGACCGGCTTGCCCGCGTCGTCGTACTTCTCCAGGACGGCGGTGCCCGTCTGGTCCCCGGTCGCGGCGGACTGCTTGGCGGGCTGGTTGTCGAAGTAGGTGAGGGTGTCGCCGACGGTGTTGGCGGCGGTCGGAGTCGGCCCGCAGGCCCCCGAGAGGACCAGGGTGCGGGAGACCAGCTCCGTCGGGGCGCCACCGGGGCCGGCGGCGTACTCGAACTGGGTGCACAGACGTTGCTCCGGTCGGGACAGGTCCTGTTTGTCGTCGACCCGGAGCGGGCGCGACAGGGGCGTGTCGTCGTACTCGGATGTGCGTTCGCCGGTGCGCCAGGTGCCGTCGGCCAGCTTGGCCCGCCTCGTGACCTTGGCCGTGTTCTGGGCGCGGGCCGTGATGGCGGGCATACCGCCGGACTGCGCCCGGGTTGCCGTGACGTTCTTGCCGAGCCAGGGAACGGTGACCTCGTCGGCGATGACGGTACCGCCGTCGCGGTCGTAGGTCTCGGTCTGGAGGACCCGTCCGGACAGGACCTCCTCGTCCTTGGTGCTGCCCCCGTGGGCGTCGGTGAGGGTGACGCTGCGCTTGCTGCCGTTGGCGAGGACGTCGCCGTCCATGCCGCGCAGGTAGGTGGCCACGCTCCTGGTGCGCGGAGCCTCGGCGGAGTTGCCGTTGCCCGTGCGGGTGGTGACCGTGGCGAAGCCGCGGAACTGGTCCCAGGTGCGGGTCTTGGGGTCGGTGGACTCGGAGTCGTTGCGGTGCCAGGCGATGCCGCCGCCGTACTCGTAGTCGGTCACGGTGGTTTCCTGGCCGGCGACCATGTCCTGCTGGGTGACCGACTGGACGACGACCTTGTGGAACCAGTCGTTCACCGGGTCCGGGTAGGACTGGCCGGGCAGGTACCACTTGACCGGCATGCAGGCCATCGTGTTGCCGTCCTCGGACGACGGCATCATGCCCTTGACCCGGGAGCACTCCGGCGTCTTCTACACGACGTTGATCAGGCCACCCGTCTCGGTGGTGATCTTCTGGATGCGCGGCCGGTTGTAGCGGGGGGCCGAAGCCTCCGTACCGTCCGGGCGCTTGACCACGCCGTCGACGCGATTGGGCATCTGCACCGGACCGAACGACACCAGGGGCAGTTTCTCCTCCGGCTTGCCGTTGGACGCCCGACGCTCGATCGAGTCCAGCCAGAGCGTGGGGGACGAGCCGTCGCCCGGGTCCTGGAAGGACTGGTTGAGGAGGTACGTGTCGACCGGGCGGTAGTTCGCGCCGTTCAGGACCTCGGTCTTGATCTTGGCGATGCGTTTGGTGGTGAAGTACGTCGGCGAGAGGTTGAGGCACTGGCCGGTGGCTGCGCATTCCTGGTCGACAGGGGTGTCGGGCCAGGACTTGGCGTTGGCCTTGGTCCGCTGGGCAGGATCGCAGGTGATGGCGCCCGCTGCGAAGCAGCGCTCCTGGATGTCGAACAGGATCTGGGCGGCGGGCTTGGCCGCGCCCTTGGCCGCGATCTGCTCGGGCAGGCGCTGGCCTTCCATATCCGCGGCGACGGAACCGTCCGCACCCACGGCATGTGCCTCAACGCCACACACGCAGGCACCACGATCACCACGCTGATCGAACTCCGGACCTGTGACGGCTCCGCCCCGAGCCAGCAGTTCCTGCCCCGGGCCGACGGCAGCATCCACCACCCCGCCTCCGGGCTCTGCCTCGACCTGGGCGACTTCGACACCACCCCCGGCAAGCAGCTCTGGCTGTTCAACTGCAACGCCAGCCCCGCCCAGCGGTGGACCGTTCCCGCACTGAGCACAGCTCCGCTGCCCGTCCCCACCCCGTAAGCACATCCCCCCTCCCCCGAACGAACCAGTGGCTGTTCCCTCGGTGTCCGAGGGAACAGCGACCGGCGCTTCGCGCGGCGTTCCCGCACCGCGGAAAAGTGATGGCCCGTGGGCGTCGCGGCGGAGAGGAATCCGGCCATGGGGACGGACATATACGGGTGCATCGAATGCCGCCGGGACCGGTGGCTCGACGAAGACGACCGCTCCTGGCACGCGGCGATCGACCTCGCGCACGTCCACCACGGCCGCTCGTACCCGGCCTTCGGGTGCCTCTTCGGTGTGCGCAGCAGTGCCTTTCCACCGCTCGCCGCGGGGCGGGGACTGCCCTCCGACGTGTCCCGGGAGGTTTGGCTGCTGACGCGGCAGCACTGGCCGGCCGTGCCGAGCAGCCGCAGAACGATGCCCGTCCGTGCCGGAGGGCGGGGTGGGGTTCTATTAGGGTGCCGGGGCGGCTCGGCCGGTGGGGTCGGGGCTGCGGGGCGTGGAGAGGAAGGGGTTTCGGGTGGCGGAGATATCGGGGGCGGGCGGGGGCGTCGAGCGGGAGCGGGCGGGCGGGGCGGGGGTTCAGGGGGACTCCTCGTACGGATCTCCGCACGCCGCGTCCCCGCCCGCGGATCCGTGGGCGGCTCCGCAGCCGGGGTCCGCCCCGCCGGGGGGTGCAGCGCAGGGTTGGCCTCCGCCGCAGGGGGGCGCGGGGCCGCAGGGGTGGGCTTCGGCGCCGGGGGGTGCGGGGGCGCAGGGGTGGCCTTCGGCGGAGGAGTGGGCCGCGGGGTACGGCAGCGGGCCCGGGGTGGTGGCTGCGCCGGGCGGGTCGCGGTATCACGAGCAGGCGCGGAACGGGCGGCAGGGCTGGCTTCGGCGGATCGGTGAACTGCTCGCGGTGGTCGGGCTGCTGGCCGTCGCGATGGTCGTGGTGACCGGGCTGGGCCTGGTGGGTGCGGACGCGCTCGGGCTGGAGTCCGCCGCTGACGGGGCCGAGCAGTTGCTCGCGGATCCCGTGGCGGACAACGCCCTCGGGCTGCTCGGGCTGGCGGTCGGCATACCCGCGGTGATGGTCGCCGTGCGGTGGTGCGGCTCCCGGCCGGCGGGGACGCTGGCCTCGGTGGCCGGACGGGTGCGGTGGCGCTGGCTCGGGGTGTGCGCGGCCGTGGCCTTCCCGCTGATGGCGGTGCAGATGGGCGTACTGGCCCTGTGGGAATGGCTCGCGGAGGGCGACGAGGTCTTCGCCGGGGACACCCCTGCGGCGGGAAGGTTGTTGCTCGGGGCGGTGCTGTTCGCGGTGCTGGTCCCGTTCCAGGCGAGTGCGGAGGAGTTCGTCTTCCGGGGCTGGCTGCCGCAGTTCTTCGGCGGGTTCCTGCGTTCGCCGTGGCCGGGGGTGGCCGTCGCCTCGGTGCTGTTCGCCCTCGCCCACGGGTTCGGGGGCTGGAGCGGTTTCCTGCTGCTCTGCTACTCGGCGGGGTGGTGGGGGTGGCTGGTGATCCGGACGGGCGGGTTGGAGGCCGTGATGGCCATGCACACCGCCAACAACGTGTTCTCGTTCATGACCGCGCTGGTCCTCGGGCAGCTCGCGGACGCGGGTACGGCCGCGGACGCGTCGTGGCAGGCGCTGGTCGTGGAGCTGGTGTGCGCGCCCGCGTACTGCCTGATCGTGGCTCGGCTGGCCGATGCCCGCGGAATCGCCTCCGCCTCCGCCTCCACTTCGGCCGCGGGCTCGGTTGCGGAAGCCGCCCCCGTGCCGGCCGCGGGGCCACAGGCGGGTTGACGGCGTACGGGGCGGCGTGGCCGGATCGTGGCGCACGGTGGTAACGGAGTGTCAGGGATCGCCTAGCGTGGCGCGGGGCCGTAGGGCCGTCCGACCGCGTCGAAGGAGATCCGTGTGGAGCGCAGCCGTACCGAACTGAGGATCCGTGCCGTCCTCGCCGCGATGGGCGTCGGCGTCGCGCTCGCCCTCGCCGCCGCGCCCGGTAGCGCCGCCGCCCAGCCCGCGACCGCCCCAGCCTCCGCCCCCGCCTCCGCCGCGGTTCCGGTTGGCTCAGCCGCCGCGTGCACCGGGGAGTTCCAGGGTGACGGGCGGCTCGGGCCGAAGGTCCTGCCGAAGCGGTGGCAGGAGCCCGTCGGGCCGCTGCTCAAGCACTACCAGCGCACGGGGAAGCTGACCTCCGCCGAGTTCCTGAAGAAGTACTGGGAGGGCCCGGCCGACACCGGCGGTTGGAAGTACCCGCCGAACGACGGCTTCGCCGAGGTCAACGGCACCGTCGACAAGGCACCCGAGCTGCTGGAGCCCGGCGAGCGCCTGGACCGGTTCGGGTCCGAGTACGGCTCGTACCTCGCCCCGGCCGGGGACCCGTACGCCGAGCGCGCCCTGCCCCCGCAGAACCTCAACACCCGGGACGCGGCGTTCCCCTGCGACTACCACGCGTACGAGGTGACCAAGCCGTTCACCGTGTGGGAGGGCTCCATCGCCCCCTGGTTCGAGCAGCCGGGCGGCGGCCGGCAGATCAAACTGGATCCGGCCTTTCTGAACCCGGGCGAGGGGCAGCGGCTGAACGTCAAATGGCTCCTCGACCACGGCTACCTGGTGCCGGCGGCCTCGTGAGCGAACGCCAGGGGCTCGAACGGGCGCTCCGGGAGCACGGGGTGCCCGCCGGGCACTACTGGATCGAGGGCGTGCACGAACCGGCGCCGACACCGCCCGACTTCGTCTACCTGCGGGCGCGGCCCGGGGGCGGCTGGGAGACCGGCGTGTACGAGCGCGGGGTGTACGAGCCCGTCGCCTCGTACGCCACCGAGGGCGAGGCCTGCGGGCACCTGCGGCGGCTCCTGCTGGGCGGTTGAACCCCCCGGCCCGGCCGGGGGGTTCCGCTTCCGTTACGCCGGCTGCGGTCGCCCGGCAGCGGCAGCAGCGGCGAGGGTCGAGGCGACCAGGGAGGCCACGGCCCCCTCGTGTCCCTGGAGGTAGAAGTGCCCGCCGGGGAAGACGCGGGAGGTGAAGCCCGCCGTGGTGAGGTCCGCCCAGGTCGGGAGGGCCTCGGCCGGGCAGCCGGAGTCCTGGTCGCCGCCGAGCGCGGTGACCGGGACGGGCACGGCGACGGGCGGCACCGCCGGGCGGTACCCGGTCAGCAGGGTGAAGTCCGCGCGCAGCGAGGGCAGCAGCAGGTCCAGCAGTTCGGGGATGGCGTAGGGGTCCTGGTCGGCGGGGACGTCGACGGCGTTCTGCCGTCGGGTGTAGGCGATCAGGGAGTCGTCGTCCAGGGCGGGCAGGTCCTTGCGGGCGCGGTGGGGCGCCTCGGCCCCGGAGACGAACAGGTGCAGCGGCACGGACCCCGGCGTCGCCCGGCGTGCCAACCGGACCACGGTCTCGTACGCCACCAGCGACCCCATGCTGTGCCCGAAGACGGCGGTGGGGAGGGGCGGGAGCGCGGCCAGGGCGGTGCAGACCGCGTCGGCCAGCTCCGGCATCGACTCGATGCAGGGCTCCGCGATCCGGTTCTGTCGGCCCGGGTACTGCACGGCCAGCAGTTCGGTGTCCGGGGGAAGGTGGCGGGCCCAGCCCTGGAAGGCGGTGGCGGCGCCGCCGGCGTGCGGGAAGCAGACGATGCGGGTGCGGGCGGGTGTGAGGGCGGCCGTGCGGGCCGGGGGCGCTGCGGCGAGGGCGTCGCGGCTGCCGCCGGTGGTGAACGGCTTCAGCCAGGGCTGCTGGGTGGTGACCGTCATCCCAGTTCACCGCGCTCGACGCAGAACTCATTGCCCTCCGGGTCGGCGAGCACCACCCAGCCGCCGCCGTCCGGGCGGGTCTGGTCGGCGATCACCTGCGCCCCGAGGTCGCGGAGCCGCTGCACCTCCTCCGCGCGGGTGCGGCCCTCGGGCCGGAAGTCCAGGTGGACGCGGTTCTTGGCGGTCTTGCCCTCCGGGACGCGGACGAACAGCAGCGTGGGGCCGCCGCCGGCCGGATCCTTGATGATCGCTTCCGGGTCGCCCGGCTTGTCGTCGTCGGCCAGGGGGCGGCCCAGCACCCGGCTCCAGAACAGCCCGAGGTCGTACGGGTCGCCGGTGCAGTCGAAGGTGATCGCGTGGATGCTCGGATACATGGCGGCTGTGGTTCTCCCTGTGCGGAACGGGTATGTGACGGCCCGACAGACCATCCCAGCAACCAGCATGCGGCGACCACCGCCGCACGCCGCGCCCGGGGTCGGCCGGTGACGGCGTCGTCCGCGGCCCGGCCATACCACGGAGTTCGCCGCCCGGTTGAGTCTCCCGCAGGGGGAGACTCCAAGCTGGGGGCATGGACCGCGACACACTCTGTTCCATCGGGGACCTGTCCCGTCTCACGGGCCTGACGGTGAAGGCCATCCGGTACTACTCGGACCAGGACATCGTTCCCCCGACCGAGCGGAGTCCAGCGGGGTACCGGCTCTACGACGTCGACGCGCTGGCCCGCCTGAACCTGGTCCGCACGCTGCGCGACCTCGGACTGGACCTGACGGCCATACGGAAGGTGCTGGACCGGAAGGCATCCCTCGTCGACGTCGCTGAAGCGCACGCCGATGCCCTCGACGTGGAAATCCAGACCCTGCGCCTGCGCCGGAGCGTGCTGCGCGCAGTCGTCCGACGCGGAACCACTCCCACGGAGGTCAACCTCATGCACCGACTCGCCATGCTGTCCCGTACCGAACGACACCAGCTGGTGGCCGACTTCGTCGACGCTGCTTTCGCCGAGCCCCACGCCCACGCCCGCGCCCACGCCAACCCCGAATTCGAGGCCCTCCTGCGCACGACCCTGCCCGACCTCCCCGACGATCCCACGCCTGAGCAGGTCGAAGCGTGGGTGGAACTCGCCGAACTCTGCCAGAGCGCGCCGTTCCGGACGGCAGTACGCCGTGCCGCCGAGGCGCAGGCGGCGGACTTCGCCACCGGCGACGTCGACGGCCTGCACGAAGGCCTCAACCGGGTACTGCTCGAACGCATCGACGAAGCCGTGGCCGCGGACCTCCTCCCCGCCTCCGCCGCGGTCGCTCCGCACGACCGGGCCATGAGCGACCTCTACGGCCATGCGTTCGCGAGCGCCGGCAACGGTGAAGGTGACCTGCGCCGCTGGCTCCTCACCCGCCTGCAGACCAGCCCCGAGCCCCTCGCCGCGCGGTACTGGAGCCTCGTGGCAGCGGTCAACGGCTGGCCGGCATCACCCACCCTCGCCCCCGTGCACGGCTGGTTCACCACCGCCCTCCCGCGTCGGTCGTCATGAAGTCGCGCATCATGAGGTTCGGCTTGTACGCGGACGAGCAGGGGCTGGCCTGGTCAGGGAGCTCGTCGACCAGACGGTCGGTCGTCGCACCGCCCACGCCGCTCGCACCGCTCGCACCGCTCGGATCGTGCAGGTGGACGTCGTACGTTCCCTTGCACACGGCAGCCTGACGACCGCCGCAGCGTACGAGCCGCTGGCGGAACAGTGGGCCGTCGAGCACCCCGGCCAGGACAGCGGCGAGCGGGAAGCGGTCGAGCTGCGTGTCCGCCTGGCGTGTTCCCTGCGGACGTGGCGGGGCATCCGCAAGGCAGTGATCAAGGGCTTGTGCCCGGAAGGAGCGGGGGCCCACACCTGCCGGGTGCCGTGGTGCACTGCCTGAGCGGCCCCGTTCCCCCGACCGCTCGGCCGGGAGGACGTCGCCGGGCGGAGGACGAGAGCCGCCAGGGTGGTTACAGGGGGGCTCCCAGGGGGCCCAGGGTGGGGGCCAGGGCCGTGGCCCAGTGGGCGGACCAGTCGGGCCGGGTGCCGTCGGCGTCGGTGAAGCCGTACTCCCCGTACAGGGACCAGGTCGCCAGCGCGCGGCCGGACTTGGCCATGACGGCGGGGTCGGCGGCGAGGGCTGCCACGGCACGCCCCAGGTAGGCGGGGCTCTCCGAGTGCGCGAAGTTCGGGTCCGTGGCCACGGCTTCGCGCCAGGTGGCCTCGGTGACGCCGAAGTGTTCCAGCAGGGCCTCCGAGCGTAGGAAGCCCGGGGTGACGGCCACGGCCGCGACGCCGTGTTCGCGCAGCTCGGCGGCCTGCGCGAAGGCGAGGCGGATCACCGCGGACTTGGCGAGGTCGTAGAAGAAGGAGCCGCGGTAGCGGGCGGTGTTGCCGTCGGTGACCTCGACGACCAGGCCGCTCCCCCGCGCGACCATCAGCGGGAGCGCGAACCGGCTGGTGATCACATGGGTCTCCACCGCCTGCCGTAGCAGCCGCAGCCCGGTGTCGAGGTCCTGCTCCCACAGCGGGTGGTCCCAGTCGGTCAGCGGGTCGCCTCCCCACACGCAGTTGACGAGGACGTCGAGCCGTCCGTCCTGCTCGGCGTCGATCCGGGCGACGAGCGCGCGGACCTCGTCGGGGCTGCTGTGGTCCACGCGGACCGGGATGCCGACGCCGCCGGCCGCGGTGACCCGCTCGGCGGTCTCCTCGACGGTCTCCGGGCGGTCCAGCTCGGAACGCCCGGCACCGCCCCGGCTGCTGCGGCCGGTGACGTACACCGTCGCTCCGGCGGCGCCGAGCTCGACGGCGATGCCGCGCCCGCCGCCGCGGGTGCCGCCTGCGACGAGGGCGACCTTTCCGTCGAGTGGTGCCGTCGCTCCGCCGGGGACGCCGGTGGTGTCGTCGTGCGTCGTCGTCATGCGGACCTCCGGGAGGTGCGGTGGGCGGAGAGCACCGCGGCGAGTTCGCGGCGCAGCCTGCCCGCGAGGGTGTCTTGGCGGTCGAGCGCCCAGACCACGCCGGTGCCGGCGGTGACGGCCTGGACGGTGTCGGCGAGGGCTCCGGTGTCCGTACCGGGGCGGAGTTCGCCCGCGGTCACGGCCTCGGCGAGCAGGGCCTCGACGGCGCGCCGCTGGGCCTCGTGGACGACGAGGGCGTGGCGGCGGAACTCCGGGTCGGTCAGGTCGGTGCACAGGAAGGCCAGGTGGTGGGCGAAGGACTCGGGGGTGGCGACCTGGTCCGTCAGTTCCACCACCAGCGCCTCCAGGGCGTCGAGGGCGGTCCCGTACGCCTGCCGTACGCGGGCGGGCAGGGCGTCCGCGTCGCGTGCGGACTGCTCGGCGAGCGCGAGCAGCAGACCGCGCTTGGAGCCGAAGCGCTGTACGAGGGTGCCCGCGACCAGTCCGACCTCGTCCGCCACCGCGGCCAGGGTGAACCCGACGGGGCCGACCCGGCCCATGACCTCGGCGGCTGCGCGGAGGATCACCGCGTCCTCGACCCCGCGGGGACGTGCCATGGTGTCTCCGCCTCCTTTAATAAATGCCTGTTCATTTATTAAACGGGATACGGGGCCCGGCTGCAACCCCCGTCATCCCGCTGACCCTGATCGGCAATCCACTGCCGGGCGTGAAGCCGTCCGAGCAGGGGACGCCGACACCGGACGCCGGCTCGCAGCACGACCGACCCGGGCGCGGGCGGGGGCGCGGGCGGGGGCGCCGGGTCAGTCGCGCTGGAAGCGGCCCATCAGCACCGCCCGTTCCAGCACGTGGTCCCGCATCGCGGCCTCCAGTTCCCCGCGGCCGGCCGAATCGGGCAGGTCCAGGAGCACGTCCAGGGCGTAGAGCGTGAAGAAGTAGCGGTGCGCCCCGTCTCCGGGCGGCGGAGCCGGGCCGATCCAGGTGTTGGATCCGCGGGTGGTCCGGCCCACGACACCCACCGGGCCCTCGTCCGCGGTCATGCGCCGCTGCCCTGCCGGGATGTTCCACACCACCCAGTGGTCGAAGTTCCCGTCCGGCCGCCGGTCCCGCGGGACGTCCGGGTCGTGGACGACGAGGGCCAGGCCCGCCGCCCCGTCCGGCACGGCCTCGAACTCCAACGGGACCTGGGACTCTTCGCCGTCGATGGAGTGCTCGACCGGGATCCAACCGCCGTCGGCGAAGGAAGGGCTCTTGATCTCCATCACCCCATCATGCCCGGAATCGGTATGAACCGGGCGCAGGACATTCGTCTACGACAGGTCGCCAACCTGCCCGGCGGGGCCGGGAGATGGGACTTGCACATAGTTCAAGAGGGACTTACAGTCGTGATCACAGCCACTTGCACTTAGTTCAAGGACTCGGAGAGGGCCCTTCATGACGCAGGACAGCAGCAGGCTCAACGAATTCGTCTCGGCAGCCGCCCAGAAGTTCGGCATCCCCGGCGCCTCGGTCGGAGTGCTGGTGGACGGGCACGAGTCCTACGCCTCGTACGGCGTGACCAGCCTCCGGAACCCGCTCCTCGTGGACGAGCGGACCCTGTTCCCCATCGCCTCGACCACCAAGTCCTTCACGGCCACCGCCCTGGTGCGCCTGGCCGCCGAAGGAAGGGTCGACCTCGACGCACCCGTACGCCGCTACGTGCCCGAGCTCCGGCTCGCCGACGAGGAAGCCGCGGCCGCGGTCACCGTGCTGAACCTCCTCGACCACACCTCGGGCCTCGACTGGAACCTGATCGACACCGACGAGGAGGACCAGAGCCTGGCCGGCTTCGTGGCCGAGCTGTCCCGGCTGACGCTGCTCGCCGCGCCGGGCGCGCGGCCCTCGTACAGCCAGGCCGCGTACAACCTCGCCGGCCGGGTCGTCGAGAAGGTGACGGGCATGCCGTTCGAGAAGGCCGTGGCCTCGCTGGTCCTGGAGCCCATCGGGCTGTCCGACACCTGCTTCGACCTGGACGACGTCGTCGCCCGGAAGCACGCGCTCGGGTACAACCGCGGCGAGGACGGCGGGCTGCGGGTGGCGACGCCGTGGAAGGCGTTCCGGGGCGGCTCCCGCGGCAACAACCCGGGCGGGGGCGCCGTCTCGTCGGCGAGCGACCTGCTGCGCTGGGCCCGGTTCCACCTCGGCGACGGAGGGGGCGTACTGCCGGCCGGGGCGCTGCGCCGGATGCAGGAACGGTCGGTCGAGGTGCGCGGCAGCAGCCTCGGCGACGGCTTCGGGCTCGGCTGGTTCCTGTGCGAGGTCGACGGTGTCCGCGCGATACGGATCGGCGGGTCGGGCAACGGCCAGTTCTCCGAGCTGCTGATCGTGCCGGAGCGGAACTTCGCCGTCGTCTCCCTCGCCAACTGCGGCCCCGGCGGCCACCCGTTCAACCAGGGCGTCGTCCGCTGGGCGCTGGAGCACCACCTCGGCCTGGTCGAGCGGGAGCCGCAGCCGGACCCGTACGACGACGCGCGGGCGCGGGAGGTCGCCGGGCGCTACGAGAACGACGTCCTGTTCCTCGACATCGCCACCGACGGCACCCGGCTCACCCTCGCGGCCCGCATCAAGCCGGAGATCCGGGCGGCTTCGGACACGGAGATGCCGCCGGACCACGCCCCCGCCGGGATGGGTCTGCTGCCCGGCGACGGGGACGAGTACGTCATCACCGGGGGCGGCCTCCAGGGGGAGCGCGGCTTCTTCAGCCGGGACGAGAACGGCACCGTGGTCGGCGTCGACCTCGCCGGCCGGCTGTTCACCCGCGCGCCCGCCCCGATGTGATCCCCCTCCCCCCCTCTCCCCCTCCTCTCCCCCTCTCTGTCCTCCCCCCAGCCCGCCTAGGGCTCCATCGCCCGTACGAGGTCCAGCGCGCGGGCGAGCTCCGGGGCGTGCGCGGCGAAGGGGCCGAGGTCGGTCGCGCGGGCGAAGGCCGGGTCGTGCCGGTGGTCCGCGAGGCGGGCCAGGGCGCGGGTGCCGTAGTACGCGGACGGGGCGGTCCGGGCGGCGGGGGCCGGCGGGGCGGTGGCCGTGGTGGTGGAGGTGGCGGTGGCCGTGGTGGTGGCGACGGCGGGCAGCGTCTGCTCGAACAGGGTCTGGCAGGCGCGGACGCCCCGCAGCATCACCTGGTGGAAACGGTCGTCGGGGCCGACGGGGAAGCGCTGCTCGGCGAGGACCGGGCCGGTGTCGATGCCCGCGTCGACCTCGTGGACGGTGGCCCCGTACTCGGTGTCGCCGTGCAGCAGGGCGAAGGCGATGGCGGCGGACGGCAGTCCGCGGTGCTGGGGCAGCAGGCCGTTGTGGACGTTGACGATCCGCAGACCGCGGGAGAGCAGCGGGGCGCGGAAGATGTGCCGGTTGTTGACGGACCAGACGATGCCGTCGGTGCAGGCTGCGGCGAGGACGCCGGCGTGCGCGTTGACGTCCGGGGCGGGGTCCAGGTGCGGGGTGGCCGGACCGGCGGCCGCGGCGTCGAGCGGGTCGGCGGAGCAGACCAGGTCGACGCGGTGGCCGCGGGCGGCGGCGTGGGCGACGGCCCGGCGCAGCAGCGCGCCGTCTCCGACGAAGATCATGCGGGGGTCTCCTCGCGAACGGTGGTGAGGCGGGCGCAGACCTGCCCGAGCGTCAGCTCGCGGACCAGGCCGGCGAGGTCCTCGGTGAAACGGCGGGCCTGGTCCGGGGTGAGCAGGTCGTCGCTGACCGCGCTGAGCATCTCGACGAGGGCGAGGGAGTCCCCGCCCAGCGCCTGGAAGTCGGAGTCGGGGGTCAGGGCGGAGGCGTCCACGCCGAGGATCGCCGCCCAGTGCCCCGCGACACGGGCGGGGAGGGCGTCGGCGGCCCCGGCAGCGGCTCCGGCGGCCGCGGCGGTCGGGTCCGGGCCGTCTCCGTCCGGGCCGTCTCCGTCCATGCCTTCCGGGGACGGCTGCGGGGTGCGGGCGAAGGGGTCGGGGAGGGCGTCGAAGTCGGTCTTGCCGCTGATGGTGGTGGGCAGGGCGTCCACGGCCACGACGTGCGCGGGGACCAGGTGCCGGGGCAGGGTTCGGGCCAGCTCCTCCCGCAGCACGGCGGCCGCCGCGGCTCCCGCCGTCTCCGGGTCGGCGGGGTGGTTGTCCGGGGTGCGGGCCAGGACCACGTACGCGCACAGCACCGCCGACCGGGCGCCCGCCCGGCGGCGGGCCGTGACCGCGGCGCGGGCCACGGCCGGATGGGCCTCCAGCGCGGCGGTGACCTCGGCCGGCTCGATCCGGTACCCGGAGATCTTCAACTGGCCGTCCGCCCGCCCCGCGAAGGCGACGGCTCCGCCGGGGAGGCGGCGGCCGAGGTCGCCCGTACGGTAGGAGCGCACGCCGTCGGGCCCGGTCGCGAACGGCGAGGTGGCCGCAGCCGCGGTGGCCGCAGCCGCGGTGGCGGCCGGGTCGGCCGTGCGGGGCTCCCCAGCGGGCGCGGCCGGTACGAGGTAGCCGCGGGCCACCTGGGGGCCGCGTACCACGATCTCGCCGACGCGGCCCGTGTCCGCCGGGCCGGTGCCGATGACCTCGCCGTCCTCCGCGACCAGGTCGACGCGGGCGCCCGGGCCGGGGGTGCCGAGGGGCAGGGAGGGGCCGGTCTCGGTGCCGTCGACGACGTGGGCGAGGCAGGCGACGGTGGCCTCGGTGGGCCCGTACCCGTTGATCACGCGGCAGTCGGCGCCGAAGGCCGCGTACGCGGAACGGACGGAGGCCGGGGTGAGTTCCTCGCCGCCGAGCAGCAGGGTGCGCAGCCCGCCGCCGCCGTTGCCGGCGAGGAGGGCGAGGTGGGACGGCGTCACGGCGAGGGTGTCGGCGCGGTGTTCACCGACGAGGGCGCGTAGGGCGGCCGGGGACGGCGCGTCGGGGGCGAGGACGACCGTACCGCCGGCGAGGAGCGGCACGAAGAGCGGGAAGCAGGAGATGTCGAAGGCGTAGGAGGCGGCGAATCCGAAGCGGGTGCCGGAGTCGACGCGGCACATCGCGGTCATCCAGCGGACGAAGGCCAGGAGCCCCCGGTGTTCGACCAGCACGCCCTTGGGGCGGCCCGTCGAACCGGAGGTGTGCATGACGTACGCCAGGTCCTCGGGACCGGGCCCGGGGCCGGTACCGGGCGCGGGAGTCTGTGCCGGATCCGTCGTCTGCGGTATCTCCTCGACGGGGAGCAGTGTCCCGGGGGCGAAGTCGGCGAGGTCCGCGGCGAGAGGGCGCCGGGTCAGGGTCAGGCGTACGCCGCTGGACTCCAGGACGTCGCGGATCCGCGGGCCGGGATGGCCCGGGTCGAGCGGGACGTAGGCGGCCCCGGCCTTGAGGACGCCCCAGAGCGCGCAGATCCCGTCCGGGGTCCGGTCGACGACCAGGCCCACGAGGTCCCCGCGGCCGGTCCCGCGCCGCACCAGCTCGGCGGCGACCGCGTCGGAACGCCGGTCCAGGTCGGCGTAGGTGACGGGACCGTCGGGCCCGTCGAGCGCGACGGCCGCGGGCGTACGGGCGGCCTGGGCGCGGAAGAGGTCGACGACGGTGGCGGAAGCCGGCGGGGCCTCCGGTTCCGCCGGACCGGATGCGGCGCCCGCGGTCGGGGAACCGGGGGCTGCGGCACGGTCCGTGGCGATGGCGGTGGCGACCGTGGCAGTGGCGGTGGCGGTGGCAGTGGTGAGGACCGTGTCCAGGAAGGCCGACGCGTGCCGTCGGAGGTGCGGATCGCAGGCGCGTACGCCGAGGGTGATCTCGGTGGCGGCGGGGGTCTCGGCCACGGCGAACGACAGCGGGACCAGCGGCGCGTGCACGGGAAGCGCGTACGCGGTGGCGGCGGTGAAGCCGCCACCGGACAGCTCCTGCGGGTCCAGCAGGCCGACGTGGGAGACCACGGCCGACGCCAGGTGGCGGTCGGCACGGACGGAAGCGGCCTGCGAGGCGCGCAGCAGCGCGGCGACGGCGGCCGGGGGCAGCCGGGACACGAGGCCCGCCTCGAATCCGGCGGCGAGTTCGGCGCCGTCCGCGAGGCCCGCCAGCAGCCTGGAGTGGGCCGCGGCCCAGTCCTGACCGGGACGGAGGTCCAGGAACAGCGGCAGGGTGAGGTTGCCGGTCGCCGCCTTGAGGTGCGGGCGGTGGCGTCGGAGGTCCACGGGGACCATGACACGGGTGTCGCGCCGTGCGGTGTCGGCGACGGCCTGGGCGAGACGGGCGGTCAGCGCGGGGTGGCGGCCGGGCAGGGTGCGGCGCAGCCACAGGGTGCGGGCCGGGGTGCCGGGCGTGGCGGGGCCGAGCGGCGAGGGCAGGCCGGGCAGCGGGGACGGGCGGCGGTGGCGCCGTCCGGCTGGCAGGGAACGCAGCAGGCCGTGGTCGGTGGCCGGGTCGGCGGCGGGCCGGGCCGGTTCGCCGCGCAGGGCGCGGAAGACCTCCCGTACCCAGGTCAGGGCGCCGTGACCGTCCATCAGGGCGTGCGAGGCGCTGAAGACGAGGGCGGTGGGCGTGCCGTCCTGGCCGGGTACGGCGAGCACCCCGCAGCCGGGCGGGTCGGCGGGGCCGGTACGGCCGGCGGGGCCGGTGCGGCCGGTGAGCAGCTCGGCGGTGGCGGGGGCGGAGGCGTCGAAGGCCTCGGCTGCCGGGTCGGCGTACACGACCTGCGGCAGCGGGCCGGCGGCCACCCACAGCGGGCCGCGGCGCACCAGGCGGGAGCCGGGGCAGGCCTCGGCGGCCCGGGCCACGGCGGCTCGGAGCTCGTCGCGGCCGGGCAGCCCGTCGCCCTCGACGACGATCCGCAGGGCCATGTCCCCGCGTGCCTGACCTGCGGCGAGGTAGAGGCGCTCGGTGGGCGACACCGGGCGCCGGTACGGGGCGATCGAGGCGGCCCGGTCGGCCGCGGCGCCGACGGACACGGCAGGTGAGGCGAATGAGGCGAGTGAGTCAGGTGAGGCGGGTACGGCGGGTGTGGTCGGGTGCGTGGTCATCGCGGGGTGTCCCCTCGGGCGGCCGAACCGGCCTGGTCTGTGGTGCGTGACGGTGGGCCGGCGGCGGTCGCCCGGGAGGCGACCGACCCGCCGGCGGCAGGGGCGGTGGTGGGCGTGGTCGAGCACGTGGTCATCACGGACCGCCCCCTCGGGCGGCCGAGCCCGCCGGTCCTGTGGTTCCGGCCGACGGGCCGGGGGCGACCCGCACGGGAGGTGGCCGAGCCGGCGTCGCCCGGCGCGACACCGGCCGAGCCGGCCGCGACCGGGGCGGGGGCGGTCGCGCATGCGGTCATCGCGGGACGCCCCCTCCGACGACAGGACCGGCCGGGTCCGTCGTACGTGGCTGGGGCCAACGGCATGAGGTGGGCGTGCCGTGGGCGCCTGACGGGTGCCCGCCCCTGAAGCGGGCCGGGGGTCCGGGTGCGTCAGCTGCCGTGCTGGGCGCTGCCCCCCGCACCCGGCGGCTCGGGGCTTCCCGCGGGTCACGCCGGGAACGGGCCGCGGCTGTGACCGGGGCGTCGGCGGCGGTCTGCCCGGGAGCGGAAGCGCAACGGAGGTCGGGGCGCGCCCCGGTCACAGCACGGGGCCCCGATCCGACCCCGGCCGCGTCGGGCGGGGCGACGACGTCCACTGGGCCGAGCCGGTGACCGGGATCGGAACCAGCACCGGAAGCGCGGCGGCAACGGCTGCCGAACCTGGCCCCGGCGCCCGCCCCTGCCCCTGCCCCTGCCCCTCCGGCCTTGACCACGTTCGCCGACGTCACCGGCAGCCGGCGCGCCGGCCACACGTGCGCGCCGGCAACGGCAACGCCTCCGGGCGGGCGACCCGGGTCGCGGCTCGGCTCGGGGCCGTCCGCCGACCGGGCCCCGGTGGAGTCCGTCGAGCGCACGGTGGGCCCCGCCGACTCGGACTCGGCGGTGCCTGCGGGTCGCCGCCCGGGCTGCCCGGGCCACATCCGGCGGGCGGGAGACTCCGCCGCCGACCGGGCGGGACCGAAGCGGTTCGACCGGCCGGGGCCGGCGACGATCGCGGAGGCCGCTGCCGACCCGACCACGGCAGCCCAGGCCGCCGCCCCGGCCGGGGCGGTGAAGGCCGCGGCCGGCGTGGCGGACGTGGTCATCGCGGAATGTCCCCCCGGCCGGCCGAACCGGCCCGGTCCGGGGTTCCGGACGGTGCAGCGGCGGCAGCCGAACCGGCCGCGACCGAACCAGCGGCGGGCCCCCCGCCAGCGGCCCCACCGGCAGCAGACGGCACGGGCGTAGCCGAGCCGACGGCAGGCCGCACGGCCGCAGCCCCGTCGGCGGCAGACGGCGCAGCCGCAGCCGGGACGGCGGCAGGCGGCACGGGCGTGGCCGGGGCGGGGGTGGGCGGGGTGGTCCAGGCTGGGATGCCGCCCTGGGACGCCACCCAGGCGGCCAGGTCGCGGAGGCCTTCGGCGCGGGTGCGGGGGGCCTCGTAGCCGAGGTCGCGTCGGGCGGCGGTGGTGTCGTACGTCGTCGAGCGCGTCAGCAGGGCCATCATGTAGCGGCTCAGCGGCGGGGTGGTCGTGCCCGCGTCGGGCCTGAGCCGCCACAGGGTCTCCACCGTGGCCGCCAGGGCGCGTCCCACCGGGAGGGGGATGCGCGGGGCGGGCGGGGCGCAGCCGAGCAGGCCCGCGGTCTCGGCGAGGAACGGCCACAGGTCCGTGACCTCGCGGTCCGCGACGAAGTACGCGCGGCCGCCGATGCGTTCGGCGGGGGCGGTGACGGCGGCCCGCAGACAGGCGTCCACCGCGTTGTCGACGTGGCACAGCGACACCAGGACGCGCTTGCCGCCCGACAGGTCGGGCAGCCGCCCGGCGTGCAGGGCGCCGACCAGCCGCGGCAGGAACCCGGCGTGGTCGCGCGGCCCCCAGATGCCGCGCGGGCGCAGCGCGCAGGTGGTGAACTCCGTTGTGTCGGCCGCCAGGACGTGCTGCTCGGCGATGGCCTTCGACGCGCAGTAGTGGTTGAACCAGCGGGTGGGGTACGGGGTGCTCTCGTCGATGCCGAGCCGGTCGCCCTCGTGCAGGTGCATCAGCGCGCTCGGGCTCGACACGAACACGAACCGCCGGGCACCTGCCGCCCGGGCGGCCGCCATCAGCCGGAGCGTGCCGGTGACGTTGGCGGCCTCGAACTGCTCCCGGCTGCCGTGGTCGACGACGCGCGCCGCGCTGTGCACCACGGCCTCGCAGCCCTCGGCGGCCCGCTCCAGCGAGGCCGGCTGCGTGAGGTCGCCGGTGACGAGTTCGACGCCGGGCAGGGCGCGCAGCCGGGCCGTGTCGCTGCCGGCGCGCACGAGGGCCCGTACGCGGTGGCCGGACGCGACGCAGGCGTCGACCAGGTGGCCGCCGAGGAAGCCGGTGGCGCCGGTGATCAGGATGGTCGCGGTCACAGCTTCCGCCACCAGGTCGCGCCGTACAGGAGGGTGAGGCCGACCGCCGCGGGGCGGCCGACGCCGGCGGCGCGGGCGCGCGGCAGGGCGAGCGGGATCTGGGCGGCGTGCCCGGCGATGCTCAGTGCCGCGTCCGTCCACCACAGGACGCGCGGGAGACGGGCGGCGGGGACCCCGACGGTCGCGGCCCACACGGCTCCGCCCACGAGGTACGCCCAACCGGCGAGCGGGACGAGCTGTGCGGCGCGGTCCCGCGAGAGCAGTGGGGCGGGCGGGGCGAGGCGGCGTTCGGCCCAGCGGGCGAGCTCCTCGCGGCCGATCTTGGCGTTGTGCCGGATGTCGACGGGGAAGCCGGGGTGGCGGAGGAACTCCGCGAGCTCCAGGCCGGTGGTCGGGGCGTGCGCGCAGGCGAGGGCGCGGAGTTCGCCGACCAGGCGGTGCCAGGCCTCGGGGTCGAGGTCCTCCTCGGTCTCCACGCAGACGACCGGGCGTTGCCCCCCGAGCAGGCCCTTGTCCCCGACTCCGACTCCGACTCCGCCCCGGCCACGGCCACGGCCACGGCCGCTGCTGGTGCCGGTGCCGGTGCCGGTGCCCCAGCCGCTGTCCGCAGTGGTGTCGGGGGTGGTGGCGGTGGCGGTGTCCGTGATGCCGACGAGGGCGGTGCGGCGGACCAGGGGGTGGGCGTTGAAGACGCCCTCGCAGCGCACGGTGTGCAGGTCGCGGTGTTCGGCGCGGACGCGCTGGGCCGCGCGGCCGCAGAACCACAGCCGGCCCTCCTCGTCGAGGTAGCCGAGGTCTCCGGTGCGGTGCCAGGTGCGGCGCGAGGGGGCGTCGCCGCCCGTCGCGGCCGCGTCCACGTCCGCGTGCTCGTGCTCGTGCTCGTGCTCGTGCTCGTGCTCGTCGAGGACCTTGTGCCGGCGGTCGGCGTCCGGTGAGCGGTGATAGCGGGGACTGACGGACTCGCCGTGGACGGCGATCTCGCCGACCCGCCCCGCCGGCAGGCGCGCCCCCGCCGCGAGGCGGGGCAGCGGGCCGTCGGTGACGGGCAGGATCGCGACGCGGGTGCCGGGCACGGGCCGGCCGACGCAGGTCCCGGCGCCCTCGGCGGCCCGCGCCGCGGTACCGGCACCGAGAACGGAACCGGTGGCCGTAGCGGTCACCGCTCCGTTCGAGGCGGGCGTGCCGGCAGCCGCCGGAGCGGTTCCGAGGAGTTCCGCGGCCTCGATCGACGTGATCGGGAGGACCTCCGTCGCCCCGTACGTGACGTGGATGCGCGCATCGGCGTCCAGTACGCGGCGCAGCGCGGCCACGGTCGTGTCGGGGACCGGGGCTCCGCCGCCGACGATGCAGCGCAGGGCGGGCAGCGGGTGACGGCCCGGGGCAGCGGCCGTGAGGTGGTCGGCGAGGGTGCGCAGCAGGGCGGGTGAGGCGAACATCGTGGTCACGGCGAAGCGTTCCAGCGCGTCGACCACGAGCGCCGGGTCGGCCTGCGCCACCCGGGCGGGGGCCAGCGGGGCGAGGACGAGGGTCGAGCCGTAGACCAGGTCGAGGACCCCGTAGAACGGCAGGGTGACCAGGGAGGTGTCCTCGCTGGTGCGGCCGTGGACGGCCTCGATCTGGCGGGCGATGGACAGGGCCATCCGGTGGGTGTACTCGACGCCCTTGGCGGGACCCGTGCTTCCGGTGGTGAAGCCGATCATCAGCAGGTCGTCGCTGCCGGCCGCGACCGGGGCCGTGCCGCCGCGGCGCGCGCTGTCGGCGCCGAGGGCGCGTACCGCGGTCAGGGTGCGGGCACGGCCGAGGCGGTGCCGGCCCAGGGTGACGGGCACCCGGATCCCGGCGAAGGTGCGGCGGCCCAGCAGCCGGACGAGGTGGGCGAGCGGCGGCCCGATGAACGCCTCGGCGCCCACGGTCCGGTAGCAGTGCAGCATCCGGCGGACGCCCATGCCCGGGTCGACGACGACGGGCACGGCGCCGATCCGGAACAGGGCGAAGACCAGCGCGAACAGCTCGGGGCCGGGCGGGGCCATCAGGACGGTCTTGGTGCCCTTGGTGATCCCGGCCCGGGTGAACCCCCCGGCCAGCTGTTCGACGGCCCGCTGCAGTTCGCCGTAGGTGAGGGTGCCGTACGCGGGGGGCCGGACCGGGCCGGCGGGGCCGGCGGGGCCGGAGCCGGGCATGCGGCGTGCGGCGGGCTCCGGGTGGATGACGGCCGGCTTGTCGGGGTGGGCGCGGGCGTTGCGTTCCAGGAGCCCGGCGAGGCTCTGCGCGTCGAGGTCGCCCGAGCCCTGGCCGGGGGTGCCGGCGGCGGGCCGGTGGGACGCGGCCTGCCAGGTGGCTGCCGATGTCATGCCGGTCACCACCCCTGCGGACGGTACGAGACGCAGGCCGCGCTCGGTCCGGCACCGGCGGTCACGAACAGGATCCCGTCGTGGTCGGCGGGCCGGACCGCGCCGCCGCCCTCCAGGGCGCGCAGGTAGCCGAGGATCGGGGCGGCGGTGTGCGCCTCCCCCGTCATGCCGGGCGGGAGAACGGCGTCCAGCGGCACCTGCGGGCCGATGAGCAGGGTGCGGGTGAGGTCGAGGCCGAACTCCCGCGCGTACGAGGCCACCGCGGCGGCGGCGAGTTCGCCGGTCCGCGCGTCATGGCCGGGGGTGCGGCGGACCGTGATGCGGGAGCGGCCGCCCGCACCCATGGTGTCGAGGTCGAGGTAGCCCTCGACGTCGGTGGGCCGGTCGGCGCCGTAGTGGCGTACGGGCCCGAAGCCGGTGTCCGGGTCGGCGGCGCGCTCCAGCAGGAAGGCGCCGGCCAGGTCGGCGAACGGGTAGTCGGGGTCGGCGGCGGCGTCCCCGCCCGGGTGGACGTCGGCGGCGGTGATCAGCAGCCGCTCGGTGGTGCCGGTCGCCAGCAGGGCCTGCGCGGTCTGGATGGCGCTGAGCACGCCGCAGGCCCCGTTCATCAGGTCGAAGGAGAAGCCGGCAGCCGGCTGGGGGTCGGCGAGGTAGTCGAGGTTGATGCCGACTTCCTTCTGGACCAGGGCGGACATGGCCGGTTCGAAGGTGTTGTGCTCGCGGTAGACGCCGACGTTGACGAGGACGCCGACCCCGGACGGGGAGACGCGGGCGCTGTCCAGGCAGCTGCGGGCCGCGCGGCCGGCGAGGTGCACGACGGAGGCCGGGGTGGCCGGGTCGGTGTGGGCCGCGGTGGCGGCGGCGGTGATGACGATGCCCATGCGGCTCACACCCCGGCGTTCGTGATCGTGGCGGACAGGGCTCCGGTGACGACGCCGGAGGCGGCGGGCACCATCAGGTACCGGGCTCCGCCGATGCGGGCGCCCTCGCTGGGGGCGCCGTCGCGGACGGACGGCACGTTGCCCCGCAGGTGCTCGCGGAGGGTGAGGAAGTGGGAGGTGGTGGCGGTGTTGCCGAACCGCTCGACCACCTGGAGGGAGGCCGGCATGGAGGTGCCGAACTCGGCCTCGGCGGTCTGGTTCACGTAGTCGATGAATCGCGTGCCGACCTGGTGGTGGATCACGTAGTCGAATTCCTCGTCGGCGAAACGGCGGCCGTTCTTGGCGAGAAAATCCTCATGGAATCTCGGCCACAGCTTGAGCCGGTCGCGGTCGTGCATCTTCTTGTTGTCGGTGTAGAGGCCGATTCCCTGACTGCGGTCGCTCGGCATTCCCAGGCACAGGTGGGAGTATTCCGAACAGGTCATGAGCTCGATGTAGTGGATGCGGTCGGCGGGGTCCGTCGATTCGTCGAGGATCACCGCGGCGGCCGAGTCGCCGACCGAGAGGGAGGCGAACTGCGGGTCGTAGGAGTCGGTGAGTTCGCGGGCGGCGGTGCGGGCGACGCGGGTGGCCTGCTCGCCGCTGACGACCATGCCGCTGCGGACCGCGCCGGAGCGGATCATGCGGTCGAGGAGCCAGACCCCGGTCATCATGCCGGCGCAGGCGTTGGACACGTCGAAGCTGATGATGCCGGGACGGGCGCCCAGCTCGCCGGCCAGCATGCCGGCGAAGGACGGCTCGAAGTGGAAGCGGCCGCCGTCCTTGACCCGGGTGATCGAGGCGCTGATGACGACGTCGAGGTCGGTGGCGCGGTGGCGGGAGGCGGCCAGGCAGTCGCGGGCGGCGGCCAGGGCCATCCCGAAGGAGTCCTCCCCGGCGGTCGGGTCGGGGTCGTGGACGCGCCGCTCGGCGATCCCGGTGATCCGCTCGACGTCCGCGTCGCCGAGGCCCGGGGCCTCGGCGCGGATTTCGTCGTTGGTCTGCGATCCCGCGGGAAGAAAGGCGCCGAGGGCCTCTATTCGGCTGCGGCGCTCGGTGGTACGCATATTCGCCCTCCATGGCGATCCGCCGGGCCCGCGATTCGGTATGAGCGGGCGGCCGGTCGGGAAATGGCTGAAGGCCGTCAGCGGTGACGGACAGCGAAGTTACCGTAGCGTACAGATTTTCTCGGCAAGGGCGGAGAGCAGCCGGAAGTGGGCCATCCGATCGAATATCGGCCAATCCGGGAGGGGGCTATTCGGGCCGCGGGCCGGGGCCGTCGGCCGCCCGGCGGCGGGGGTTGCGACGATCGTCCCGGTCGTGCACGCCGCGCCGGCGGGGACGGGGCACGGCCGGAGCCGTCGAAAAGATGTCCGGAATCGCCCGGTCCGCCTTGACTGCCCCGTCCCGCAACGTAACTCGCCGCGCACACGACAAGCCAGTTCGTCGGGGTGGGCCGCCGGATGCATCCGTTCGCCCGTACGCCGCCGCGCCCGGCCGGGTGGCGGGCCGCCTTCGGTGCGGCAGTAGTAGTCGGCGTCGACCGTTCGTCAGTGGTGCTGCAGGACCCGTCGCGGGGGCTCGGAGGCGGCCGGGTGGGGGTTCGACGCGGGGCGGGACAGGGGGGCCAGGGCCTGGGCCAGGGCCGGCGCGGTCAGGGTGCGGCCGGCGGCGGCGGTGTAGCCGTCGGGGCGGATGAGGACCCAACCGCCCGGAGGCAGGCCCAGCGCATCGCGGAGCAAGCCGCCGGGATCGCACAGGGGAGCGGGGGCGAGCAAGGGAGCGGGGTCGGGGGCAGCGCGGTCAGCGGCTGCGGTGGCCCCGGTCGCCGGGGCGTCGGTCGCCGCGGCGGCGGTCGCCGGGGTGTCCGTTGCGGTTCGGACCGACAGCCAGTCGGCGTGCTCGGCCGCCGCGGCCGCGGCGGTGCGTGCCGCCTCGTCGGGGCCGCCCGCCGCCCACAGCAGCGACCAGCGGGGGTCGCGGAGCTCGGCGCGCAGCGCCCTCGGGCCGGCGGCGTCCGGGTCCCGGGGGGGGGGGGGGGGGGGGCGGGGGCGGGGGGGGGGGGGGGGAAACAAGAGGGGGGGGTGTGGCAGGTTGTGTTTGGGGGTTAGGGGTGGCCCGAACTCCCCACCCCGGACCCTCTGT